>NZ_JBMBTE010000084.1:0-23325 GCF_048897285.1 Rhodococcus sp. O3 | reverse complement strand
TGGGTCGACTGAATGTACCGTTCGCTCGGAAAAGGCGGGGGACAGAAGCGCGACCGCTGGACGTCGCACCCGGCCTCGTCGATCATGGGGTGATGTCGACCGTAGGCAGCGATGCCGAAGTGTTCGAGCATTCCCGGGGCCGGCTGGAGGCGATCGCCTACCGGCTGCTGGGATCGGCCGGTGACGCCGAGGACGCGGTCCAGGACACCTATCTGCGTTGGCACGCCGCCGACCACGACCGCATCGAGAGCCCCGAGGCCTGGCTGACGAAGGTGCTCACCAACATCTGCCTCAACCAGCTCACCTCCGCGCGGGTCCGGCGGGAAACCTATGTCGGACAGTGGCTTCCGGAACCGCTGCTCGCCGGCGACCGGATGCTCGGCCCCGCCGACAGCACCGAGCAGAAGGACACCGTGTCCATGGCGATGCTCACGCTGCTCGAACGGCTGTCCCCGAACGAACGCGTCGTGTACGTGCTGCGCGAGGCGTTCGGCTTCCCGCACCGCGAGATCGCCGGCATCCTCGGGCTCACCGAATCGAACTGCCAGCAGATCCATCGCCGCGCCCGGCAGCACATCGCCGCCGACCGGGTCCGCGCCGACGTGGACGCGGCCGCCGCCTCGAAGATCACCGAACAGTTCGTCGCCGCGGCCGTGAGCGGCGACACCCAGCCGCTGGTCGCGATGCTCACCGGCGACGCCGTCAGCGTCGCCGACGGTGGCGGGCGGGTCCCGGCCCGTCGCGGCCCGGTCAGCGGTGCGCTCGCGATCGCGAAGTACCTGCGCGGGCTGTTCCACCCGACCGAGGCCAAACGAGCCGTCATCGGCGGCAGCCCGGCGGTGTACGCAGCCGTCGTCAACGGCGGGCCCGCCGTGCTCGTCGAGGTGGACGGCCGCGTGGTCGGGGTCTTCTGTCTCGACGTGACCGACGGGCAGGTCGCCGGCCTGACCATCCAGGTCAATCCCGACAAGCTCGACCGGATCAGCCGGAGGTGGGCGGAGACCGGCCCGCACGAACCACTCATCGCTCATTGGTGATGCAGATCACATTCCGGTCCTGTCAGGGATCGTGCCCCTATCCGGTTCAGGCAGTGAACCACTTCGGAAGGAGCACGTCATGAAGCACCGCATCGTCGTCCTCGGAGCCGGATACGCCGGAGCCAACGCCGCCGGCCGCCTCGCCCGGCGGCTCGACCACGACGACGTCGACATCACCCTGGTCAACGCCGACCCCGACTTCGTCGAACGCGTGCGCATGCACCAGCTCGCCAGCGGGCAGGACCTGCCGCGGCGAGTACTCGGCGACATCGTCGGGCGCCACGGCGTCCGCGTCCTGACCGCGCGCGTCACCGCCCTCGACGTGGACCGCCGCACCGTCGACCTGACCGGCCCCGACGGAGCCACGACCCTCGCCTACGACAGCCTCGTCTACGCCCTCGGAAGCGCGGTCGCCGATCACGGCGTGCCCGGCGCCGCCGAGCACTCCGACAACGTCGCGGGCAAGGGGGCGGCACTGCGCCTGCGCGCACGGCTCGCCGACCTGCACCCCGGTGCGCGGGTCCTCGTCGTCGGCGGCGGCCTGACCGCCATCGAAACCGCCACCGAGATCGCCGAATCCCACCGCGACCTCGGCGTGGCGCTCGTCGCCCGCGAGCGTGTCGGAGGCTGGCTGAGCGACAAGGCGCAACGCCACCTGCGCGCGGCCCTCGGCCGGCTCGGCGTCACCGTCCACGAGCACACCGACGTCACCCGCGTCGACGCCCACGAAGTCGCCGTCCGCACAGCGGATTCCGCGGCAGACGACACGATCCCGGCCGACGTGACGGTGTGGACGGCGGGATTCGCGGTTCACCCGCTCGCCGCCGCCACCACCCTGACGGTCTCCGACACGGGCCGGATCGTGGTGGACCGCACGATGCGCTCGGTGTCGCATCCGGACGTGTACGCCATCGGTGACGCAGCGCTCGCGGAGGGTGCCGGGGGCAAGCCCCTGCGCATGTCCTGCGCATCGGGAATCCCGATGGCCTGGGCGGCCGCGGACGCACTCGCCGCCCGCCTGACCGGCCGCACGGTCCCCGAAACCACCATCGGCTACACCGTGCAGTGCATCAGCCTGGGCCGGCGCGACGGAATCATCCAGCGGGTGACCCCGGACGACCGGGCGACGTCCACCGCCGTCACCGGCCGGGCCGGGGCCTGGATCAAGGAGTTCGTGTGCGCGGGCGCCGCCTGGAGCGTGGCGCACCCGCTCGTGCTGCCGCGCCACCGTCGCCTCGTTCCTGCGCGCGCGACCGCCGAGGTTGCCGCCGGCTGAGGGGATTACCGCCCGCGAGCCGGTGACGGCGAGAACAATCGGGTGACGTCACGAACCGACGCACGTCGATCAGGAGGTCGTTCGATGGGTACCCAGCTCAATCCGTATCTCAGCTTCCGTGACAACGCCAGGCAGGCAATGGAGTTCTACCGAGATGTCTTCGGGGGAGAACTGACCGTGAGCACGTTCGGCGACTTCCACGCCAGCGACCTGCCGGAGGAGCAGGACAAGGTGATGCACGCACAGCTGGTCGCCCCCAACGGCCTGGTGCTGATGGGGGCCGACACCCCGAACGCGATGGAACTGAAAGAGGGGAGCAACTTCTCGATCTCCCTCAGCGGAGACGACGAGGCCGAACTGCGCGGCTACTGGGACAAGTTGTCCGAGGGCGGCACCGTCGCGATGCCCCTGGCCAAGGCGCCGTGGGGGGACACCTTCGGCATGTGCACGGACCGGTTCGGGATTCCGTGGATGGTGAACATCGCCGGGAACTCCCAATAGCGCGAGCGCTACCTCACGGGCAGTAGCGCGAGCGTTATTTCTCGAGTTCCGCGAGCGCGGCGATCACATACGACTCGGTGGCCTCGGTGGTGATCCCGAGGCCACCGAGCAGTTCGGAGGTCGGGCTCTCGGGAGCGAGCAGTGCGAGCAGCAGATGCTCGGTGCCGACGTAGTTGTGGCCCAGGCGCAGCGCCTCCCGCACGGTGAGTTCGAGAATCTTCTTCGATGCCCCGTCGTAGGGGATCAGGGTGGGGGATTCGGTGTCGGGATCGCCGGCGGGCACCGTCGCCTCGGCGGCGGATCTGATCGCCGCGGCGTCGGCGCCCTGCTCGGCGAGGGCGCGCATCGCGAGGCTGTCGGGGTCCGTGGTCAGGCCGAGCAGCAGGTGCGCGGCGCCGATCTCCGTCAGGTGTGCGGCGCGCGCCTCCTCCTGGGACCGCACGATCGCGGTGCGGGCGCGCGGCGTGAACCGGGCGAACATGTTCGCATCGGCCTTGGGGGTGAAGCGCTGCTGGGCGGCCTGCTTGGTCACGCCCATGCAGCGTCCGATCTCGGTCCAGGAGGCGCCGCTGCGGCGGGCCTGGTCGACGAAGTGGCCGATCAGATGGTCGGCGATCTCGCTCATGTGTTCCGCTGCGAGCACGGCGGCGGTGAGTTGATCCAGGGGTTGATCCGGGTAGCCGGTGCGGATGCCGTCGATGAGGTCGTCCAGTCGAGGTGTCGTCATACGTCAACGGTAGATTGACGGCAGAGTCCCGTCAAGGCGTCCTTGACGCCAACTCGATCGCCGCAGCGATCGGGCCCAACCCGACCGGATTCGCCCCGCGCGCGGCACAATCGTCAAGTGGCCCACCGAAAACCGCCCCTCGATCCCGTCGTCCGTCGCCTCCCGCCACCCCCGCCGCGCGCGGCGCGACGCACCGGTCCCGAGCCCTTCCCGCGGCACCGGCTGCTTCCGTTGAGCGGACACGCGCCCGAGGACGTCGTCGTCGACGCGCAGGGTCGGCTGCTGTGCGGCGCCGACGACGGGCGCATCCTGCGCATCGACCCCGCGACCGGCGCCGAGGAAACCCTGGCGACCACCGGCTCCCGGCCGCTCGGCCTCGAGGTCTGCGCCGACGGCACCGTGCTGGTCTGCGACGCCTACCGCGGCCTGCTCCGGCTCGAACCCGAGACCGGCGCTCTCACCACAGTCGTGGACTCCGTCGGCGGCGAACCCCTGCGTTTCTGCTCGAATGCCACCGCCGCCCGCGACGGCACCATCTGGTTCACGCAGTCGAGCACCCGCCACGATCTCGACCGCTACGTCGGCGCCGTGCTCGAGCACCGCGGCAGTGGCCGGGTGCTGCGCCGCGACCCCGACGGCACCCTCCACGTCGTGCTCGACGGCCTGCACTTCCCGAACGGCATCACCCTCACCGAGGACGAAACCGCGGTGCTGTTCGTCGAGACCGACGGATATCGCCTCACTCGCGTCCCGGTCGAGGCCCCGCACGTGCCCGAAGTTCTCCTCGACAACCTGCCGGGCATGCCGGACAACGCCTCCCGGGCGCGTGGCGGCCGGCTGTGGATCGCGATGGTCACGCCCCGGAATCGGCTGCTGGACCGTCTCGGGACCACCCCGCCGTGGCTGCGGAAGCTGCTCTGGCGCTTGCCGACCCGGCTGCTGACCATGCCCGGCCGCACCACCTGGGTGTGGTGCGTGGGGGAGGACGGGCGCATCCTGCACGACCTACAGGCCGACGACGTCGATTTCCACATGGTCACCGGGGTCGCCGGGGGAGAGCGAGTCAACCGGTGTTCTTCGCAGCCGTCAGGTAGGCCTCCGTCCTGGTCAGCTCGGACAGCTCGTCCGGGAGCGGCGGCAACCGGAGGTGATAGGCCGCAATGAGTTCCGCGATGCTCGACGTCCGCACGTCCCACGCGTGCTCGCCGAGCCAGCCTGCCGGATCGACCCGGGCATCGTCGTAGAACAGGTGGGTCACGTCGAAGTTGCCGAAGAACGACTTGCCTCCGAAGTACTTCTCGCGCACGGCGGCGAACCGCGCGAAACCGTGGCTCGTGCCGAATCCGTCGAGCGCGAGCCTGCTGCCGCCGGTGGACAGCGCATCGATGCGCTCGAAGAGAGCGTCGTGCGCGGGCCCCGGCAGATACGGCAGCAACCCCTCGGCCGACCATGCGGTCGGGTGCTCCCGGACGAAGCCGGCCTCGGTGAGGGTGGCAGGCCAGTCGTCGCGGAGATCGACCGCGACCGGCCTTCGATCCGAGGTCGGTGGCGTGCCGTGTGAATCGAGCACGCCGGACTTGAACTCGAGCACCCTCGCCCGGTCGATCTCGAACACGACCGTCCCGGGTGGCCACGTGAGGCGGTAGGCGCGGTCGTCGAGTCCGGCGGCCACGATGACCACCTGCCGCACCCCGTCCGCGGTCGCCGTCGTGAAGAAGTCGTCGAAGAACTTCGTGCGTAAACCCATGAACCGCGGGAAGAAGAACGGAAGCTTCTCCAGCGCGGAACTGTCGCTCAGCAACGCGACGAACTGAGGATCGTTCGCAGCCTCGACGAACCAGCGGGCGAACGGATCGGAGATCAAAGCGTCGGGACGTTCGGATTCGAGCGCCCGGAAGGTCGCCACCGCGAGGGCTGTGCGGCCCACGCTGCTCACGATGTCCCAGGTGTCCCCGTCTTCTCGCATCGGTATCACCCCTCGGTCCGGGTAGGCCGGTCGCGCCCGGACTCCTTTTCGTCGACCCCTCGTCCGGGCAAGGCTGCGCGCGGCGCCGGTTCAGAAGGTGTCGAACCGCGGGACCCGCAGTGACATGTCGGAGTCGCGGTGCAACTGCCCCTGCTCGTGCTCGTGCCGGCGCTGCCGTTCCCTGTCTTCGTCGTCGCGGTCGCAGTCGCCCAGATTCAACTGTCCGGGGTTCTGCTCCCACAGGCAGGGGTCACTGGGGTCGCAGTCGCAGTCCTGCCACACGGTCTCGATCGTCCTGTCCGGGGCTGCGGTGGCGACAGCGGGCGTTGCGGCGAGGCCGAGGGGAAGTGCCACCGACATGGTGGCGACGGCGGCCCAGCGAAGAATGCGACGTGAATGTGTAGTGGGTGTCGATTCCATGGTGAAACTCCGATCTGCACTCGGCCATGGACTCGCGCGGCGAGGACCCGTGCAGGCGGCCGTGACCGAAACGGTGCGGCCGGGCCCGCGAACTGCGGGCCGGCCGGATCGACCATCGATCCGATTTCGAGAGTTGCAACTTGTATCCACAACAGGCCGAGAGCGATGGGCATTCCCGCTGTCGGCCTACAAAATCCACTCGGGGTGCACTCGTGGCGGGTTGGTTGAATTTCGGAGCATACGGAACACAAGAATTAGCCGAATTTCCCGGGTCGACAAGGTTCCCCCCACCCGACATCGACACAACGACCACGCGGCGCGGTCCGATCCGGCAACCTGGACGGGACGGTCCCGGACGGGGACCGTGGAAGACATCGCCCCTCGAGCGCAGGACGGTGACCACCGTGCCGATCGACAACGACGTCTACGACCGGATCGGTGTGGGTTGGTGGGACGAATCCAACCCGCTCAACCTGCTGCAGGGCAGCCTCACCCCGGCGCGGTACGACTACTTCCGCAGCGTCCTGCGCGAACGCGGATACGCCAGACTCGACGGACTGCGGGCCCTCGACATCGGAAGCGGCGGGGGATTCCTCGCCGAACGCTTCGCGAAAGCCGGCTGCGCCGTCGTCGGCGTCGACCCGTCCACGGTGTCGCTCGAGACCGCACAGCGGCACGCCGCCGCGAGCGGCCTCACCATCGACTATCGCAGGGGAGTGGGCGAACGCCTGCCCGTGCCCGACGCATCGTTCGACCTCGCCTACTGCTGCGACGTCCTCGAACACGTCGACGACCTCGACGCCGTCCTCGCCGAAACCGCACGCGCGCTCGCGCCCGGCGGTCTGTACTTCTTCGACACCATCAACCGCACGTGGCTCGGTAAACTCGTGGTCATCAAGATCATGCAGGAATGGCGGTGGACCCGGATGTTCGACACCCCCATCCACGACTGGTCCATGTTCATCACCCCCACCGAACTGACCGCAGCGCTCGAGCGCCACGGACTGCGCCCGGCCGAACTCACCGGACTCGGGCTGCGCACCCTCGACCCCCGTCGCGTCGTCGACATGCACCGCGCGCGGCAGGGACGCATCACCTACGGCGAGTTCAGCCGCCGACTCAACTTCGGGCGCGTGCCCTACACCGGCGCCAACTACATGGGGTACGCCGTGAAGACCGAGGCGCGCGGCTGACCGGGGGAGGGAGCGGGGCGAGTCCCGGTCTCACTGTGAAGATGCGTGCCCTCACCGTGAGGATGCGTCCAGTCGGCGGATCAGCGATGCCGGGGCGGTCACCCGGAACGACATGTCCAGCAGTTCCCCGATCTCGTCCCAGTCCACGTCGTCCCGGTCGAGGTCGTAGCCCACCCAACCCGAGGGCCCGAAGTAGGCGGGCAGGTAGGTGTGCGGTTCCTCGAGCAGTGCGAGGCGCTCCTCGGGTTCCGGCTTGATGATCACCGACCGGGGAAAGGGCGTGCCGCTCGGCTTGTCGGAGCCGCCGTAGACCGCGAACGCCGTCTTCGTGTGGAAGAACGGGCGTCCGTGCGAGATCCTCTCGCCGGCACCCGGAAACGCGAGGGCGAGCGACCGGATGCGCGCCAGCAGGGGATCGGCATCGTCGAACATGATCGGATGCGGCATGCGGGCAGCGTACCCGCGTGACGGCGTGTCTTCCGGGCCGACGGGAAGAATTTCGGACCGCACGGAACTGCAAAATATTCCGAACTGCCCCGTCGGCCGGGTTCACCGAAACCCCAACCCCGCCACGACGGCGGATACCTCCGAATCGCGTACCGACGTCGTACTGTCGAGGACATGCCGGTGCCCGAACCCCTCGCTCGCAACGCCCTCGCCGAGACCTTCGCCGCGTTCGAATCGCGACGCCTCCCACTCGACGGCCGGCGCCACGCCGCAGTGGTCATCGCCATCCTGGACGACGGCGCAGGCAACGGCGTCATGCCCCTCACCCGCCGGCCGACGCGACTGCGCGCCCACCCCGGACAGTTCGCACTACCGGGTGGACGCCTCGACCCCGGCGAAACACCGGAAGAAGCGGCCCTGCGCGAACTGCACGAAGAACTCGGGCTGCGGGCCGACCACACCCAGATCGTCGGCCGCCTCGACGACTACGTCACCCGATCCGGTTACGTCATGTCCCCGTTCGTCGTGTGGTCCGACGTCCCCGTCACCGACCTGCAGCCCAGCCCCGACGAGGTCGCCGAGCTCTTCGCCGTCACCGCCACCGAGATCGACAGCGAACCCCGGTTCGTACCCATCCCCGAATCCGACAAGCCCGTCATCCAGTGGCCGTTCCGCGGTCACCTGGTCCACGCACCAACCGCCGCCGTCGTGTACCAGTTCCGGGAGGTCGCTCTACACGGCCGGCACACCCGCATCGACGATCTGGAACAGCCGGTCTTCGCCTGGCGCTGACCCACCGGACCGGACCCGAAACGTGACTATGGAAGGCTGTCGGAACCCGACCGTCACCACGAACACGAGGCAGGTTCGACGATGAACGACGCCGCGACGACCGCCGGCTCCGCACCGGTCGCGTCCGATCGCATCCTCACCGTCCCCAATCTGCTCAGCTTCGTCCGACTCATCGGCATTCCGCTGTTCCTCTGGCTGATGCTCGTCCCGCACGCCGACGGGTGGGCACTGGCCGTGCTGGTCCTCAGCGGCGCCACCGACTGGGCCGACGGCAAACTCGCCCGTCTGCTCGACCAGACCTCGAGGCTCGGCGCCCTGCTCGACCCGCTCGTCGACCGCCTCTACATCGTCACCACACTCGTCGCGCTGGTCGCCCGGGACATCCTCCCGTGGTGGATCGCCGCGATCCTCATCGGACGCGAACTGGTCCTCGCCCCGACCCTCGCCGTGTACCGCAGGCGCGGCCTGCCCCCGCCCGACGTCCTCTACCTCGGCAAAGGCGCGACTTTCCTGCTGATGTGCGCGCTGCCGCTGCTGCTCCTCGCGCTTGCCGTCCCCACCACCGCCGACATCGCCGAGCCGCTCGGCTGGGCCGCGCTGATCTGGGGAACGGTCCTGTACGTCTGGACCGGCGTCCTCTACCTGTATCGCGCCGTCGAAACCGCGCGCGTGACACCACCGATCGGCGGACACCGGGAACCCCGATGAACCAGCACTGGGAACAGATCCGCCGGAACCCGACACCGTCGTTGCTCACCGCACTGCTCGAGGACCACCTCGATCCCGGATACGCGGCGGCCGCCGAGAACCGCACCACGAAACACACCCGGCCCGCCCGCAAGGGCGTCCTCGCCTGGCTGACCGTCGGTGCCCTCCTCACCGGCCTCACCATCGGCATCGCCTACTCGAACACCACCGAACCCGGGCCCGGTTCCGACCGGACACAGGCGGAGATCCTCGCCGGCGTCCGCGCAGCCTCCGAACGCGTCGAGACCCTCACAGCGACCCGAGACGACCTCACCGCCGACGTCGACCGGCGCCGCGAGGAACTGTTCACCGACAACGGTGCCGGCACCGACATCCTCGACGCGCTCCGGCACACCGAGGACGCCGCCGCAGCCACCGAGGTACACGGTCCCGGCGTGACCGTCACGCTCAGCGACCCGGCGGCGAAACCGAACCTGTCGGATTCCGGGCAGCGCGGCAACCCCCGCACCGCCGTCCTGCTCGACCGCGACCTGCAAGCGGTGATCAACGCCCTGTGGGCCGGTGGCGCCGAAGCCGTCGCGCTCAACGACGTGCGCATCGGCCCCGGAGTCACCGTCCGGCAGGCGGGCGGAGCCATGCTGGTCGACAACCGGCCGGTGTTCTCCCCGTACGTCGTGTCGGCCATCGGATCACCGAGCCGCCTGCAGACCTCGTTCGTCGTCAGCGACGCCTACCTGCGGATGTCCGGTGTCCAGCAGCTGTACGGGGTAGGTTTCACCGTCGCCGAAGCCGACGACGTCACCATGCCGGCCGCGGCCGTGCGCGACATCGAATCTGCACTGGAGGGAGATCGTTGAAACAGAACGGGCTCAGGCACGGCCACGCGCTCTACGCGGTACTGGCCCTCGCGATCGGCATCGCCGCGGGGGTGATCTTCAGCCCACAGGTACCCGACGTGATCCAGCCCTACCTGCCGATCGCGGTCGTCGCCGCCCTGGACACCGTGTTCGGCGGCCTGCGCGCGTACCTCGACGACATCTTCGACGCCCAGACCTTCGTCGTGTCCTTCGTGTTCAACGTGCTCGTCGCGGCCCTGATCGTGTGGCTCGGCGACCAACTCGGCGTCGGGACCCAGCTGTCGACCGCCGTCATTGTCGTCCTCGGCATCCGCATCTTCGGCAACGCATCCGCGCTGCGCCGCCGCCTGTTCGGAGCGTGACCCGTGGCCGAAGGACGACACGAATTGCACGACCCACCGGAACCGGCCCCGCGCCGCGGCCGCCTGCTCTTTCCGGCCCTGGCCGGGCTGCTGATCGTGCTGCTCGGCGTCGCGATCGCCACCCAGGTCCGCAACACCGAGTCCGGTGATGCCCTCGACTCGGCCCGCCCGGCCGACCTGCTCGTCCTGCTCGACAACCTGAACCGGACCGAGGCCGCGCTGCGCCAGGAGATCACCGCGCTCGAATCGACGCTGACCAGCCTGGAACAGAACGGCTCGGAGGCCGCTCTCGACGAGGCCCGCGCGCGGCTCTCGGAGCTGTCCATTCAGGTCGGCACGGTCCCGGCCACCGGCCCGGGTGTCGTACTGACCGTGACCGACCCGGTACGCGGCGTCGGCTCGGAGGTCGTCCTCGACATGATCCAGGAGTTGCGCGCGGCCGGGGCGGAAGCCATCCAGATCGCCGGGGCCGGCGGCCCGCCCGTCCGGATCGGCGTGGACTCGTGGGTGACCGGTCCCGGCGGTGCCGTGGTCGTCGACGACGTACCGCTCGTCGCCCCGTACACGGTCACCGCGATCGGGGACGGACCGACCCTCGCGGCCGCGCTGAACATCCCCGGCGGCGTGGTGGACACTGTCGCGCGGACCGGAGGAACATTGGTGATCGAACAGTCTCCGCAGGTCGACGTGTCCGCCTTGCGGCAGGTCGAAGCGCGCCAATACTCTCAGCCCGGTAACTGAATCCGACGTTCGTGACGAATGTCGTCGCCGAAAGGACCCTGTCGTGAGTGAGTTCGAAACCCCCGCCGATCTGCGTTACACGGCGGAACACGAGTGGGTGCAGCGGACGAGCGCGACCACCGCGCGGATCGGCATCACCGCGTACGCGCAGTCGCAGCTCGGCGACGTCGTGTTCGTGCAGTTGCCGGAGACCGGGACCGAGGTGACCGCCGGCGAATCCTTCGGCGAGGTCGAATCGACGAAGAGCGTCTCGGACGTGTACGCGCCGATCAGCGCGAAAGTGGTTGCGGTCAACACGGATCTGGAGGCGAACCCGGAGCTGGTGAACTCGGCGCCCTACGGCGGAGGCTGGCTCGTCGACGTCGAGGTCGGTAGCGAGGGTGAGCTGGACGCGGCGCTCGGCGAGACGCTGGACGCCGACGCCTACCGCGCTCTCATCGAAAACTGACGGTTCCCGTGCGCGACAACCGCGTCCGCCTACGCCGGGGAGCCGGCTCAGGGTACGGTCGTGTCAGGCGTGTGCCGTTGTCGGGGGCGCGGGTCCGTAGTCGAAAGTGATCGTGGCTGAACGAAACAACGACCGGTCGGGGAGGTTTGCCCGATCGGTCGAACGGATAAGGAGTAACGGTGAGCGAGAACGGCAACGCGGGATACGAGGAAACCCCTGCGGAAACCACTTCGGTGTTTCGCGCCGACTTCCTGAGTGAACTGGAAACCGCCGGCTCGGGGGCGGCGACCTCGGAGGCTCCGGTCTCGGGTGTCGAGGGACTGCCCGCCGGGTCGGCACTGCTTGTCGTCAAGCGTGGACCCAACGCGGGATCGCGTTTCCTGCTGGACCAGCCGACGACGTCCGCGGGACGGCACCCGGACAGCGACATCTTCCTCGACGACGTGACCGTCAGCCGTCGGCACGCCGAGTTCCGTCAGGACGAGGGTGAGTTCCAGGTCGTCGACGTGGGAAGCCTCAACGGCACCTACGTCAACCGCGAGCCTGTCGATTCGGCGGTGCTGGCGAACGGTGACGAGGTGCAGATCGGAAAGTTCCGGCTGGTGTTCCTCACCGGTCCGCGAGGAAACCAGGGCGCAGGTAGCTGATGACCGCTGCTGCCCGCCAAACGGCACCGGGGGGAATGTCGATCGGGTCGGTTCTCGATCGACTCCGCCCGGAGTTTCCGGACGTGACGATCTCGAAGATCAGGTTTCTCGAGGCCGAGGGGCTCATCAGCCCGGAACGCACGCCCTCCGGATATCGACGTTTCTCGATCGAGGACTGCGAGCGACTGCGGTATGTGCTGACCGCGCAGCGGGATCAGTACCTGCCTCTGAAGGTGATCAAGGAACAGCTCGAGGCGATCGACCGAGGTGCCGCAACGGTGGGCGCAGTGGAGTCCCGCCCGAAGCGTCCACGGCCGTTGGCCGTGGCGCCGGGCGAGGTCTCGCCCGAGGTACTGCGCACCGACCGTGAAGTTCGGATGAGCCGCGACGACCTGTGTGAGCGCGCCGGGATCGACGTGAGCTTCCTGACCGAGCTGGTTCGTGCCGGGCTGATCGTGCCGGGTGCGGCGGGATTCTTCGACGGGGACGCGGTGCTGCTCGCCCGAACCGCCAAGGCCATGTCGGAGTTCGGGCTCGAAGTGCGGCACCTGCGGGCGTTCAAGCTCGCGGCGGACCGGGAAGCGAGCCTGGTCGCGCAGATCGCGGGTCCGATCGCCAAGGGGCGCGACGCCGGAGCGCGGGCGCGAGCCGAGGAGATGGTCCGGGAGTTGGCGGCGCTTTCGTTGACGCTGCACACATGCCTGGTGAAGGCAGCGGTTCACGGCGCACTCGACCGCTGAACGGTTCGTGGACGCCGGCGGCGATCGGGGTGAGAATCCCGACGACCGCCGGCACCTGACGCGCCTCCCGGATCGCACTAGAATTCAGGCAGGATTGCCACGCGGGGTTCGTCCCCGGACGGCCAGCGGGATGGAGGCACCGGCATGAGCGAGATGCGGATAGTGGGCATTCGGGTCGAACAGCCGCAGAACCAGCCGGTCCTGCTGTTGCGCGAGGCCGACGGCGACAGGTATCTGCCGATCTGGATCGGGCAGATGGAGGCGACTGCGATCGCGCTCGAACAGCAGGGCGTCGAACCGGCGCGTCCACTGACGCACGATCTGATCAAGAACCTTCTGGAAGCATTCGGGCACGTCCTGCAGGAGATCCGGATCGTGGATCTGCAGGAGGGAACCTTCTACGCCGACATGGTTTTCCAGGGTGGCATGCGCGTGTCGTGCCGCCCTTCGGACGCGGTCGCTGTAGCCTTGCGCATCGGTGTGCCGGTCTTCGTCGAGGAACCGGTACTGGTGGAGGCCGGTCTCGTCATGCCCGACGAACGGGAGGACGAAGTCGAGAAGTTCAAGGAATTTCTCGAGTCCGTGTCGCCCGACGACTTCAAGGCGACGGACGGCTGAATCGGACGTCATCGGCTGCTTTACCGTGCCTCGATCCATACGGATCGGGGCACGGGGTACGACTCGAAGGTTTTACGACCGGTCGGCGTGTTGCTGCCCTACGCTCGAGACAGAGCGTACGCTGAGTGAATCCGCAATTCGGATCTGCTCGACGGGCCTTGACTAGCACGCGACGATCGGATGGGTGGGGGGGAATCCGCCCGTCCGTTGTTACGGGGCGACGGGTGGGCACGTAAGAGGGAGTCAACACAGTGCGAGATCGGCCGCAGGGACAGGGGCACGGCGATATCGACGAAGGGAACCGCTCGACCTCGATGTCGTCGACGCAACAAACGGACGACATCCAGCCGGGTCTGTTCCCGGACGACTCGGTTCCCGACGAACTCGTCGGTTATCGCGTTCCGATCGCATGCCAGATCGCCGGAATAAGCTACCGCCAGCTCGACTACTGGGCTCGAACGAATCTCGTCGTGCCGTCGATCCGTGGCGCAGCCGGCTCCGGTAGCCAGCGACTGTACTCGTTCAAGGACATCCTGGTCCTCAAGATCGTCAAGCGGTTGCTGGACACGGGCATCTCGCTCCAGAACATCCGCGTCGCGGTCGATCACCTGCGTGAGCGCGGGGTGCGGGACCTGGCGAAGATCACGCTGTTCTCCGACGGCACCACCGTGTACGAATGTACGTCGCCCGAAGAAGTCGTCGATTTACTGCAGGGCGGGCAGGGCGTATTCGGCATCGCGGTCAGCGGTGCGATGCGTGAGCTGACCGGAAGCATCGCGGACTTCCCGGCCGAGCGTGCCGACGGAGGCGCCGCCGAGCAGCGACCCGAGGACGAACTCGCGTCCCGTCGCCGCAACCGCATCAATCGCCGCATCGGCTAGAGCCGGGATTTAGACGTTCATCACACCGTGAAGGCGTCCGTGACCACGATTGCGGCGATTGCCGTGCACTAGAATCGCGAATGCGTCGCCGCCGCACGGGAGAGTTCCGGATCGATCCGGGCACCGAAGGAGCAGCACCTCCCCGTCAATCTCTCAGGTACCGAGGACCGTGCGGGCTCCGACGCCTCTGGAAAGCGGTGGGAGCACCCACCCGCCCACGGGGAAAGGGACCGGCCGCCCGGTCACCGAATCTCTCAGGCGCTCGCCCGTCGAGCTCGCGACAGAGGGGGAGGGAAGCACGCCGTGCGACCGTGCGCGGACGTGGACCTCCGATCACCCGGGAATCGCACATGACAGATGCCGTCACCTCCACGTTCGCCGACCGTCACGTCGGCCCCGACCAGGCGGCACTGCGCCGCATCCTCGACGTCGTCGGCGTCGACGCACTCGCAGACCTCGCGGCGAAGGCACTGCCCGCCGCGATCCTGGACCCGGCCACCGGAGGGATCGCCGACGGGCTGGACGTGCTGGACGCGCCGCTCTCCGAACACGAGGTGCTGGCCGCGCTGACCGAGCTCGCAGCGCAGAACACCGTGGCAACCTCGATGATCGGCCAGGGCTACTACGGCACCCTCACGCCGCCGGTGCTGCTGCGGAACATCATCGAGAACCCCGCGTGGTACACGGCGTACACCCCGTACCAGCCGGAGATCAGCCAGGGCCGGCTCGAGGCTCTGCTCAACTTCCAGACGATGGTCTCCGACCTCACCGGCATGGAGGTCGCGAACTCGTCGATGCTCGACGAGGGCACCGCCGCCGCCGAAGCGATGACCCTGCTTCGCCGCGCCAACCGCAAGTCCAAGAGCCCCCGCGTGCTCGTCGACTCCGATCTCTTCCCCCAGACCGCGGCCGTCCTCGCCACCCGCGCCGAGCCGCTCGGCATCGAGATCGTCACCGCGAACCTCGTCGACGACGGACTGCCGGACGGCGACTTCTTCGGGGTCATCCTCCAGATCCCCGGCGCATCCGGGCGGGTGTTCGACGCCGCCCCGATCATCGCCGCCGCACACGACCGCGGTGCACTCGTGGCGGTGGGCGCAGACCTGCTGGCCCTGACGTTGATCACCCCGCCGGGCGAGCAGGGCGCGGACGCGTGCTTCGGTACCACCCAGCGTTTCGGTGTGCCCATGGGCTTCGGTGGCCCGCACGCCGGCTACCTCGCCGTGAACGCCGCGCACACCCGCAATCTGCCGGGTCGTCTGGTCGGCCTGTCCGTCGATGCGGACGGCGATCCGGCCTACCGGCTGGCACTGCAGACCCGGGAACAGCACATCCGCCGTGAGAAGGCGACGAGCAACATCTGCACCGCGCAGGTTCTGCTGGCGGTCCTGGCCGCGATGTACGCCTCGTACCACGGCGCCGACGGCCTGACC
The DNA here is from genome assembly GCF_048897285.1 of Rhodococcus sp. O3. Taxonomy (NCBI): domain Bacteria; kingdom Bacillati; phylum Actinomycetota; class Actinomycetes; order Mycobacteriales; family Nocardiaceae; genus Rhodococcus; species Rhodococcus sp. O3. Next base: position 7,531 of record NZ_JBMBTE010000084.1, on the reverse strand, counting down.
GCGATCGCACGCCGGGTCGCGGCACATGCCGACACCCTCGCCGCGGCCCTGCGCGCCGCCGGTATCGAGATCGTGCACGCCGAGTTCTTCGACACCGTCCTCGCCCGGGTTCCCGGTCGCGCCGCACAGATCGTCGCGAACGCTCGCGAAGCGGGCATCAACCTGCGCCTCGTCGACGACGACCACGTCGGCATCTCCTGCGACGAAGCGACCACCACGGCGCACATCGGCACCGTGCTCGATGCCTTCGGCGCCCCGGACACCGCGCAGTCCGGGAGCGACGGCGCGGCGATCCCGGCGGCATTGGCCCGCACCAGCGTGTTCCTGCAGCACGAATCGTTCGTCAGGTACCGCACCGAAACCGCGATGATGCGGTACCTGCGGCGGCTCTCCGACAAGGATCTGGCACTCGACCGGACGATGATCCCCCTCGGCTCGTGCACGATGAAGCTCAACGCTGCCGTCGAGATGGAAGCGATCACCTGGCCGGAGTTCGCCGACCTGCACCCGTTCGCACCCGCGGAGCAGACCGCCGGTATCCGCCGGCTGATCGCGGACCTCGAGGGCTGGCTCGCCGCGATCACCGGTTACGACCGCGTCAGCCTCCAGCCCAACGCGGGCAGTCAGGGCGAGTACGCAGGTCTGCTCGCGATCCGGCACTACCACCTCGACCGCGGCGACGACCATCGCGACACCTGTCTCATCCCGTCGAGCGCCCACGGCACCAACGCGGCCTCCGCGGTGATGGCCGGGATGCGGGTCGAGGTCGTCGCGTGCCGTCCGAACGGAGACGTCGATCTCGACGATCTGCGCGCGAAGATCGCCGATCATGCCGAGCGCCTGGCCGCGATCATGATCACCTACCCCTCGACCCACGGTGTGTACGAGCACGAGATCGCCGAGATCTGCGGCGCCGTTCACGACGCGGGCGGTCAGGTGTACATCGACGGGGCGAACCTCAACGCGCTCGTCGGCCTCGCGCGGCCGGGCAAGTTCGGCGGCGACGTGAGTCATCTGAACCTGCACAAGACGTTCTGCATTCCGCACGGCGGCGGCGGGCCGGGCGTGGGACCGATCGGTGTCCGCGAGCACCTCGCGCCCTACCTTCCGGGTCATCCGGAAGCACCCGAGCTCGGGGGCGCCGGACCGGTGTCGGCCGCGCCCTACGGTTCGGCGTCGATCCTGCCGATCACGTGGGCGTACATCAAACTGATGGGTGCGAAGGGCTTGCGCCGTGCGTCGCTGACGGCCATCGCGTCTGCCAACTACATCGCCCGCCGTCTCGACGAGTACTTCCCGGTGCTGTACACCGGCGAGAACGGCATGGTCGCGCACGAGTGCATCCTCGATCTGCGCCAGATCACCAAGGACACCGGTGTCACCGTCGACGATGTGGCGAAGCGGCTGGCCGACTACGGGTTCCACGCGCCGACCATGAGTTTCCCGGTCGCGGGAACGCTGATGGTGGAGCCGACCGAGAGCGAGGATCTGGCCGAACTCGACGCGTTCGTCGACGCGATGATCTCCATCCGTAAGGAGATCGACCGCGTCGGGGCAGGGGAGTGGCCGGTCGACAACAACCCGCTGCGGGGTGCTCCGCACACGGCGGAATGCCTGGTCGGGGAGTGGAACCACCCGTACACGCGGGAGATCGCGGTGTTCCCGCTGGGGAAGTCGCGTGCGAAAGTGTGGCCGGCCGTCCGGCGCATCGACGGGGCACACGGGGACCGTAACCTCGTGTGTTCCTGCCCGCCGCTCGAGGCCTACGCCGACTGATCGTCCGATTCGGGGTGCCGGAGATACCGGCACTCCGATCTTCGATCGTAAAGTATTCTGCACCGGACGGAACAAACAGAAAACCCGAACACCATCTCACCCAGCACGACACCTACTACCTCACGTCCCGCATCAATCACCCATCCAGGAGCGGACGTGCGAGCATAGGGGCGTGGCGACGCGAGCAGACTCCGAACGGTTGCGGGATCTCGCACGGCTGCGCCGGGTCCGGGACCGGATCGATCGGGAGTACGCCCGGCCGCTGGACGTGGAACAGCTCGCACGGGATGTGCACATGTCGGCGGGTCATCTGAGCCGGCAATTCCGCCTGGCTTACGGCGAACCGCCGTACACCTACCTGATGACGCGTCGGATCGAGCGGGCGATGGCGCTGTTGCGGCGGGGCGATCTGACTGTCACCGAGGTGTGTTTCGAGGTCGGGTGTTCGTCCCTCGGGACGTTCAGTACGCGATTCACCGAGCTCGTGGGGGTGTCTCCGAGCGTGTACCGCGCACAGGCGTGCTCGGACGCCGAGATGCCGTCGTGCGTCACGAAACAGGTGACGAGACCGATCAGGATTCGAGAAGCGTCGACGGCGTCCCGAATCTAGCGTGGTCGCCATGAACCTCACCATCCACAACGCATTCCTTCCGCACGACGACCGTGACGCCGCCCTCGCGTTCTATCGGGACCTCCTCGGTTTCGAGGTGCGCAAGGAGGTCGGCTACAACGACATGTACTGGATCACCCTCGGGCATCCCGCCCAGCCCGGCACGTCGCTCGTCCTGAATCCGCCCGCCGCGGATCCCGGAATCACCGACGAGGAACGGCGCGTGATCAGCGAAATGATGGCCAAGGGCACGTTTGCGATGCTCACGTTGGCGACACCCGATCTGGACGCGACCTTCGCGGCGCTCGAAGCCGGTGGCGCGGAGATCGTCCAGGAGCCGATCGAGCAGCCCTACGGGATCCGGGACTGCGCGGTGCGCGACCCCGCGGGAAACATGATCCGCATCAACGAGGTGCGGTGACGTGGCCCCGGACGGCAGAGCCGCCGGCGCGAGTGTGTTCTCCCGATGGAAACAGCAGAAGGAGAATGCGCGGATCGTGCGCCGGGACGGGTGAATCCGTCCGGGGTTGTCACACCGATCGGCGATACTGCCCGGGCGGGGAACCGGGTGAGAGCGAACAGAGCGGGGAGATGCGATGGGCACGACGACCGAGACGGCTACGGGGACGGCGCCCACCGGGGGGCGGCACCCGGCCGACAGCCACGACCTGATCCGGGTGCACGGGGCTCGCGAGAACAACCTCAAGAACGTCGATCTCGAGATTCCCAAGCGGCGGCTGACGGTCTTCACCGGGGTGTCGGGATCCGGGAAGAGTTCACTGGTGTTCGCGACGATCGCCGCCGAGTCGCAGCGGATGATCAACGAAACGTACAGCGCGTTCGTGCAGGGATTCATGCCGACGCTCGCTCGTCCGGACGTGGATGTGCTCGAGGGCCTGACCACCGCGATCATCGTCGATCAGGAGCGGATGGGCGCGAATCCGCGTTCGACGGTCGGTACGGCGACCGATGCAAATACGCTGTTGCGCATCCTGTTCAGCCGGCTCGGCAAACCGCACATCGGTTCGCCGCAGGCATTTTCGTTCAACGTTGCGTCGATCAGTGGTGCCGGGGCGGTGACGGTCGAGAAGGGCGGCCGGACCGTGAAGGAACGCCGCAGTTTCAGCATCACCGGCGGCATGTGCCCGCGCTGCGAGGGCATGGGTAAGGTCTCCGATTTCGATCTCACCGCGCTGTACGACGACAGCAAGTCCCTGAACGAGGGTGCGCTGACGATTCCCGGGTACAGCATGGACGGCTGGTACGGCCGGATCTACCGCGGATGCGGATTCTTCGACCCCGACAAGCCGATCTCGAAGTTCACGAAGAAGCAGCTGAACGATCTGCTGTACAAGGAGCCGACGAAGGTCAAGGTCGACGGCATCAACATCACGTTCGAGGGCCTGATCCCGAAGATCCAGAAGTCCTTCCTGTCCAAGGACCGGGAGGCGATGCAGCCGCACATCCGGGCGTTCGTGGACCGGGCCGTCACCTTCCAGACGTGTCCCGACTGCGAGGGCACCCGCCTGTCCGCCGAGGCCCGGTCGTCGAAGATCGCCGGAGTCAGCATCGCCGACGCGTGCGCGATGCAGATCAGCGACCTCGCGGAGTGGGTGCGGGGGCTGGACGAGCCATCGGTGGCTCCGCTGCTGAAATCGTTGCGCGAGACCCTCGATTCGTTCGTCGACATCGGACTCGGTTATCTGAGCCTCGACCGGCCTGCCGGCACGCTTTCCGGGGGCGAGGCGCAGCGCACCAAGCTGATCCGGCATCTCGGGTCGTCGCTCACCGACGTGACCTATGTGTTCGACGAGCCGACGATCGGTCTGCATCCGCACGACATCGCGCGGATGAACGAACTGCTGCTGCAGTTGCGCGACAAGGGAAACACGGTGCTCGTCGTCGAGCACAAGCCCGAAGCGATCGCCATCGCCGATCACGTGGTCGACCTCGGCCCGCGCGCCGGGGCCGAGGGCGGCGAGATCGTGTTCGAGGGCACCGTCGAGGGGCTGCGGTCGAGCGGGACGCTGACCGGTAAGCATCTGGACGACCGTGCGGCACTGAAGACTTCGGTGCGGACGCCGTCGGGGGCGCTCGAGATCCGCGGGGCGGACACCCACAATCTGCAGAACGTCGACGTCGACATTCCTCTGGGGGTGCTCGTCGTCGTGACGGGTGTGGCGGGGTCGGGGAAGAGTTCGCTGATCCACGGGTCGGTCGCGGGCCGGGACGGTGTCGTCGCGATCGATCAGGGGGCGATCAAGGGGTCGCGGCGCAGCAATCCCGCGACGTACACGGGGCTGCTGGAACCGATCCGCAAGGCGTTCGCGAAGGCGAACGGGGTCAAACCCGCTCTGTTCAGCGCGAATTCGGAGGGCGCGTGCCCGAACTGCAACGGTGCGGGTGTCGTGTACTCGGATCTGGCGATGATGGCCGGGGTGGCGACGCCGTGCGAGGTGTGCGAGGGCAAGCGATTCCAGGCCGAGGTTCTCGAGTACCGGTTCGGCGGTAAGGACATCGACGAGGTCCTGAACCTGTCGGTGGACGAGGCCGAGGAGTTCTTCGGGTCGGGTGAGGCGAAGATCCCGGCGGCGCACCGGATCCTGGCGCGTCTCGCCGACGTGGGGCTCGGCTACGTCAAGATCGGGCAGCCGCTCACGACCCTGTCCGGCGGCGAACGGCAACGTCTCAAGCTGGCCGACCAGATGGGCGAGAGCGGCGACGTGTACATCCTCGACGAACCGACGACGGGCCTGCATCTGGCCGATGTCGAGAATCTGCTGGCGCTGCTGGACCGGCTGGTGGATGCGGGGAAGTCGGTGATCGTCATCGAGCACCACCAGGCCGTGATGGCGCACGCCGACTGGATCGTCGATCTCGGACCCGGTGCCGGCCACGACGGTGGCCGGGTCGTCTTCGAGGGCACCCCGGTGGATCTGGTCGCCGCGCGCTCGACGCTGACGGGGGAGCACCTCGCGCAATACGTCGGGGCCTGACCGCAGGGAGCTGGGCTCGCCGGCGGCCGGGCTCGATCAGGGTTCGGTGACGAGTTCGAGGATCGTGATCTCGGGGGGTGTCGCGACGCGGACGGGTGGCCCCCACGCGCCGGCGCCGCGCGAGGTGTAGAGGGTGGTGTCGTCGAACCGGTCGAGTCCGATGACGCTCGGGTTGGCCAGGGGCACGAACAGGCCGAGCGGCCACATCTGGCCGCCGTGAGTGTGGCCGGACAGTTGCAGGTCGACGCCGAGTTCGGCGGCGTCGAGCACCTGGCGGGGCTGGTGCGCGGCGAGCAGCACGAACCGGTTCGGGTCGCGGCCGTCGAGGGCCGCCGCGAGGTCGGCTTCGTGGGGGGCGGGGGCCGTCCAGTCGTACACCCCGGCGATGTCGATGCTGTCGGCGCCGCGGGTGAGGGTGACGTGTTCGTTGCGTAGCGTCTGCACGCCCAGGGTTTCCCAGTGGTCGAGCCAGGACAGGGCGTCGTCGGAGTAGTACTCGTGGTTGCCGCTGACCCCGAACACCCCGAGCGGTGCGTCCAGGTCCCGGAGGGGTGCGAGGTCGGTGGCGACGCGCGCGATGGTGCCGTCGCTGAGGTCGCCGCCGAGCACGATCAGGTCGGGGTTCTCGCCGGCAACGAGGTCGACGACCTTCCGGGTGAAGTCCGCGCCGCGTGCCGGGCCGACGTGCAGGTCGGTGACGAGGGCGACGCGCAGCCCGTCGAATTCGGCGGGCAGGCGCTGGAGCGGTACCCGGACGTGCGCGATGCGGGGGTGGGAGGCTTCGACGGTTCCGTATGCGACGGCGGTGATCGAGGTGAGGGCGGCGACGGCGGTGACGATGCGCAGGGTGCGGCGTCGGGAGGGGCCGGTGGGTCGTTCGGTGCGTCGCAGGGACCAGGACAGCCGGTTCGCGAGGCGGGTCAGTCCGATCACGGCGGCCCAGAGCGTCAGGTACAGCAGGACGGCGAGCCAGGTCCAGCCGAGGTAGCCGAGGGGTCGTGCCCAGGCGGGGTCGAGGGTGGTGCCGACGAGGGAGGCGGTGAGGGCGAGGGCGGCTCCGGCGACGAGGACGGTGGTGGCCGCGATGGCGGCGGGCCCGCGCAGTTCGGGCGCGCGGACGTAGCGGCGGTGCAGCCAGAAGGTGAGGAGGGCGAGGAAGGTTCCTACGACGAGTAGCCGGATCACGGTGTCAGGACATCAGCTTTCGGAGGGTGTCGGACAGGGTGGTGCCGTTGTCCGGGTCGACGGTGACGAAGGTGCCGCCGGTGTCGTCGGCGAGGGTTTCGAGGTCGGTGCCGGAGGTGGCGGTGCTCGCGGTCGTGGTGGTGTCGAGGAGGACGATGTCGATGCGGAGGTCCCGGTCGCGGGCCTGGGTTTCGGCGACGAGGTCGAGGAGTTCCTCGTAGGCGGTGTCGTCGGTTGCGGTGTCGTCGGTTCCGGTGGTGACGATCAGCAGCGAGTTGGGTCGGCCGGGGCGGTACCCGTCGGTGGCGTCGCGGTAGGCCGCGGTGATGGTGTCGTAGGTGAGCGGCGATCCGGTGGCGGGATCGGCGAGCGCGGCGGTGAGCGCCGCGCGCCGGTCGGCGGTGAGGGCGCCGAGGTCGACGACGGCCGGATCGGTGGTGCCGTCGCTGTCCGGGGAGAACCGCAGTCCGATGTCGGAGGTGTCGGGTGAGCGGTCGAGGACGGCGGCGAGGGTGGTGGTGACGGTGCCGAGTGGGTCGGATGCGCCGGTGTCGATCAGGAGGACGGTCGAGCGGGTGGCGATCGGGTTGAGCCGGGTGTGCAGGAGGGCGTCGACGGTGGCGGCGTCGGGGGCGGTGAGTGCGGGGCCGAGTGGTTCGAACGGCAGCGGTGCGCCGGTGGGGGTGGGTTGTCCGTCGACGCGGAAGCCGGCGTCGGCGAGGGTGCGTGCCTGTTCGGGTTGCCGGACGTAGTCGACGAATTCGGCGGCTGCGCGGGAGAGGGTTTCGTTGATCCAGGGGGCGTCGACGATGGCGGCGGGGTAGTCGGCGGACGGGGCGGGTCCGGCGGGCCGGTAGGTGGTGATGCCGGCGAGGGTGTGGTTCTTCAGCGCCGTGTACAGGTGTTGTTCGACGACGGGGACGGCGTGCACGTCGCCGGTGGCGGTGGGTGCGGTGGCGACGAC
>NZ_JBMBTE010000083.1:0-23494 GCF_048897285.1 Rhodococcus sp. O3 | reverse complement strand
CGCTCCAACGGCAGCGGACCCCCGACGCGGATCCGCGCCTCCAGGGACCCCTGTCGGTGGTACGGCATCACGAGGTAGGGGCGGCCGCTGCCGGTGGTGCCGACCTGCAGGATGTGGACGATGTTCGGGTGCCCGGTCAGCCGGCCCATCGCCTGTTGCTCCCGGAAGAACCGGGCCCGGTTCTCCTCGTCGAGATCGACGGTGAGCACCTTCACCGCGACCGTGCGATGCAGGTCCACCTGGGTGCAGCGGTAGACCACTCCGAACCCGCCGTGGCCGATCTGCTCGACCCCCTCGAAACCGGCAGCGGTCAACTCCCCGGCCGGGTCGGGTGGGTACGTCTGCGTGTCGAGCGGATCCGCTGCGCTCATCGGACGAGCTACTCACTCCGCCGACTCGTAGTTCGCACGCGCCGGTCCCGACGGCACGACCGGCGCAAGTTCCTCCGTACGCCCCACTTCCTGGCGTCTCCTCAAGGATATCGCCGCATGTCGCCGGGGATCACGCCGAAGTTCGTCGACCGAGGACGCCACTACGTCGTGAACGAGTGCCTGACGCGAATTGCGTCGGGGCACAATCGATGTTGCGGCTTGCAACTATTTCTCGGCCACGATCTGGATGAGATTGCCGCACGTGTCGTCGAAGACGGCGACGACCGCGGTGCCGATGTCCGTGGGCGGCATCGTGAACTCGACGCCCTTGGCGGCGAGCCGGGCATGCTCGGCCTCCACGTCGTCGACAGCGAACTGCGCCAACGGAATTCCGTCCTCTCGCAGTGCGTCCCGATACGGCTTGACCGCCGGGTGCCCCGCGGGTTCGAGCAGCAGCTGCGGTCCGTCCGGCGCATCGGGCGAGACGACGGTGAGCCACGAGGCGTCACCGATCGGAATGTCGTGGTGCTTCACGAAACCGAGCACGTCGGTGTAGAAGGCGAGGGCCGCTCGTTGGTCGTCGACGAACACGCTCGTCAGGTTGATCCTCATCGGTCTGTCCTTTCGCGAAGGGGCCACCGCTCGGTGATCTGGGCGAGCGGTGCGGGGTCGAAGTAGTGGAACTTGGATCGTCCGCGCCGCTCCGTGACCACCAGTCCGGCAGCCTCGAGCACCGCGAGATGCTGCGAGATCGCCTGGCGCGTGAGGCCGAGTCCGTGACGCATCGAGAGCACGGAACAGATCTCGAAAAGCGTGCGGCCGTCACCCGCCGCGAGTTCGTCGAGGATGATGCGTCGCGTCCGGTCGTCGAGCGCATGGAAGACGTCGGCCACGAGCCCACTATAGGCAAGTGCACACTTGCATATCAAGGGTGGCGCGCACCGCCCGCCCAGCGAGCGGGCGTCGTACCATCGGACCCATGCGCGCTGCGTCGCTCGTCGATTCGTTCGAGGAACACCGGCCCCACCTGCTGTCGGTCGCGTACCGGCTCACCGGAAGCGTCGCCGACGCCGAAGATGCCGTCCAAGATGCCTGGCTGCGTCTGGACGGCGCAGATTCCGACGACATCGAGGACCTGCGGGCATGGCTGACCACCGTCGTCGGACGGTTGTGCCTGGACCGGCTGCGCTCCGCGGCGGTCCGGCGGGAAAAGTACATCGGCCAGTGGCTGCCCGAACCGATCGTCACCCCGCTGGCCGGCGCCACGCCTCCGGATCCGCTCGAACAGGTCGTGCAACTCGAGGACAATCGCCTCGCCGCGCTGGTGGTGCTCGACAGCCTCACCCCCGCGCAGCGAGTCGCGTTCGTCCTGCACGACGCGTTCGCCGTGCCCTTCGGCGAGATCGCCGACATCCTCGGGGTGGAACCTGCCGCGGCCCGGCAACTCGCGTCCCGCGCGCGGCGCGTTGCGGGCGCGGCACCCCCGCCGGTGAGCGACGACGAGCACAACGCCGCCGTGCAGCGGCTCATGGAGGCGATCGCAACCGGCGACCTCGAGGCGGTCGTCGCGGCACTCCACCCCGACGCCCGCATGATCGGCGATGCGAACGGCACCACCCGCACCGCCGTCAACGTCATCATCGGACCCGAGAAGGCCGCCCGGTTCTTCCTCGGCCTCGTCCAGAAGTACGGCGAACGGTCCCTGCTCGGCTTCACACCCGCCCTGGTCAACGGGCAGCTCGGTTTCGTCAACAGCGGATCCCCCGGTGACGCGACCCACCAGGGATTCCCGGGCCGCATCATGGCGTGCACGGTCGTCGACGGTCAGGTCTGGGCGGCCTACGACATCGCGAATCCCGAGAAGCTGCGACGGGTCAAGGTGCCGTCCCCGTGGACGACCGACTCCGAGGAGAAGTGAAGTGGATCAACGGCTGAGCTTCGTGACCCTGGCCGTCGACGACGTGGCCCGCAGCCGCGCGTTCTACGTCGACGGGCTGGGCTGGACGGCGACCGTCGATGTTCCGGGCGAGGTCCTCATGATCCAGGTCGGTGCGCACGTCGTCCTGTCCCTCTGGGATCGTGCGCACTTCGAGGCCGAGGTCGGTGGAACCACGTCCCGCGACGGCATCCCTCCGGTCACACTCGCGCACAACGTCGCAGCCCGCGACGAGGTGGACAGCGTGCTCGCCACGGCCCGTGCCGCAGGCGCCGGAACCGTCACCGGCGGCACGGACCGCGAATGGGGCGGTTACACCGGCTACTTCTCCGATCCCGACGGCTTCCGCTGGGAGATCGCCTGGAACCCGGGGCCGATCGAGGAGATCGTGCTGCCCTGAGCGGTCCCGGTCCTCGGCACTCTCGGTTCTAGGCGGTCTCGGTGCCTGCCTGATCGGACACGGCCCACGGGACACGGCACGCGTCGGTGCTGAAGCCCTGGTCGTGGATGCCCAGCGCCGAGTTCATGCGGGCCCGCATGTTCTCCAGCGCGATCTGGTAGGTCAGTTCCACGAGCCCGGCCTGCCCGAAGCGGCGTTCGAGATCCGCGACCTGCTCGTCGGTGACGTCCTCGCGGACGTTGCCGGTCATCGCGTCCGCATATTCGATCGCGGCGCGTTCGTCGTCGCTGTACAGGTCCGAGGTCTTGTAGTCGGCGATGTGTTCGAGTCGCTCGGTGTCGAGTCCGTCGAGGCGCTGCAGCATCGTCCCGAAGTCGACGCACCACGAGCATCCGATGTTCCAGGCCGTGCGGTACACGGCGATCTCCCGCACGTTCTTCGGCAACACCTTCGACGCCCGCTGCGCGAGCATTTCGTGCACGGCGTTGCTGCGCATCAGGCCCGGGTGGTGGGCGAGCACCGTGAACGGCTCGGGCACCTCCCCGAACATCCGCGCCGCCATCTTGTACGCGACCTTGGTCGCGGGGCCGGCCTGGTCGGGGGTCACCACGGGAATGCGAGCCATGATCGTCTCCGTTCTTCACCGGCCCCGTATGGGCCGCTCATCTCTTAGGACGAGGTAGCCTTCCCGAATGTGACACTACTGCCCGATCGAACACACCGCACCCCCGCTACGCTGGTGAAATGGCTGAGATGACGTCACCGCGACCGGTCCGCACGGTCAACCGGCTCCGACCGTTCGCGTCCACGATCTTTGCCGAGATGACCTCCTTGGCCATACAGCACGACGCGGTGAACCTGGGCCAGGGTTTCCCCGACACGGACGGTCCCGCGGCGATGCTCGAGGTGGCCCGTCAGGCCATCGCCGACGGCGTCAACCAGTACCCGCCCGGCCCGGGCATGCCGGAGTTGCGCCGCGCGATCACCGACGATCGCGCCGCCCGGTACGGACTCGAATACGACCCCGACGGGGAGGTGCTGGTCACCGTCGGCGCGACCGAGGCGATCAGCGCCGCGATCCTCGGGCTCGTCGAACCCGGTGACGAGGTGCTGCTCACCGAGCCGTACTACGACTCGTACGCCGCGTCGGTGGCGCTGGCCGGGGCGACCCGGCGCGCGGTTCCCCTGGAACGCTCCGGGTCGGGTTTCGTGCTCGACGTCGACGCGCTGCGCGCCGCGGTCACCGACCGCACCACCATGCTGGTCGTCAACACCCCGCACAATCCGACGGGCACCGTGTACGACGACGCGACGCTGACCGCGGTCGCCGAGCTCGCGTGCGAACGAGATCTGCTGGTGCTGTCGGACGAGGTGTACGAACATCTGGTGTTCGACGGCCGGAGGCACACCCCGCTCGCGTCGTTGCCCGGCATGGCCGAACGCACCGTCACCGTGTCGAGTGCGGCGAAGATGTTCAACGTGACCGGCTGGAAGATCGGCTGGGCGCTCGGGCCGCGCGAGCTGATCGACGGGGTGCGCGCCGCCAAGCAGTTCATGTCGTTCGTCGCCGGGGCACCCTTCCAGCCCGCGGTCGCGTACGCGCTGAACCACGAGCAGGCCTGGGTTGCGGCGCAACGCGACGACCTGCAACGCCGGCGCGACCTGCTGTCCACGGCACTGACCGACGCGGGATTCGGCGTACTCGATTCGGCGGGAACATATTTCGTGTGCGCGGACGTCACCCCGATCGGCGTGACCGACGCTGTCGAGTTCTGTCGCGGCCTGCCCCAGCGGATCGGTGTCGCCGCGGTGCCGGTGAGCGCGTTCGTCGATCATCCCGAGCGGTGGAATCATCTGGTGCGGTTCGCGTTCTGCAAACGCGACGAGGTTCTCGCCGAAGGTGTGCGACGGTTGCGGACCCTGCGGGAGGCGCGCTGACGTGTCGGCTCCCACCATTCCGTCCGATTTCGTGAGCCGGGCGGTCCAGCTCGCTGCCGCCGAAGGAGTCGATCTCGCCCCGGCGCTGGATGCGGCGCGAATCAGCCGGGCGGTGCTGGCACAACCGCACGCGCGCCTCACACCCGAGCAGGTCAGCCGGTTCACCCAGGTGACGTGGCAGATCACCGACGACGAACTGTTCGGACTCGGCTCGGGACCGGTTCCACGCGGATCCTTCCGGGTGATGTGCCTGACCCTCATCCACTGCCCCGACCTGTCGCACGCCCTGACCCGCATGATCGAGGTCAACCGGGTCATGCGGACGCTGCCGACCCTGACGCTGACGCCCGGCCCGGAAACGACCTTCCTGGATGTCGGACTCCCCGACGTGGTGACCGAAAGAACCCGGGTCACAGTCGATTTCCTCTTGATGCTGCTGCACCGATTCGCGGCGTGGCTGGTCGGCGGGCGGGTGCGCCTGGAATCGGTGGTGCTGCCCTACCCGCAACCGGATCCGGTGCTCGCTCGCAGTTACGACGCGATCTTCGGTGTCCCCGTCACGTTCGGCGCCGACCGTGCAGCCCTGGAAATCGACAATGCCGCGCTGCGATCACCGCTCGTGCAGTCCGAGAGCAGCCTCGAGGAGTACCTGCGCGAATCACCGAATCTCATGTTGTCGGAACGTGATTACGAGTCGACCGCGTCGGCGCAGGTGCGCCGGATCTTCGAGTCGGGCATCAAGGGACGCACCGCCAGCGCGGAGGACATCGCCGACATGCTCTCGGTGAGCGCCCCGCACCTGCGTCGCCTGCTGCGTCAGGAGGGCACGTCACTCGGCCATCTCCGGGAGGAGGTGCTGCGGGACGCCGCCATCGCGGGCCTGCGCCGCGGTGAATCGGTGGACGATCTGTCGGCACGACTCGGCTTCTCGGAACCGAGCGCGTTCCGGCGCGCGTTCAAGCGCTGGACCGGGTCCACGCCGCGTAGTTACCGCTGACCTGCTGTCGGGCCCCGACCTCGGTCAGGCCACGCAGAATTCGTTTCCTTCCGGATCGGTCATCGTGACCCATTCGTACGGGCCCTGGCTCCCCCGGAACAGGACGGTCGCGCCGGCCGCGACGAGTTTGTCGACGAGCGCGTCGCGGTCGTCGCCGGCGCGGATGTCGAAGTGCAGCCGGTTCTTCACCGTCTTGCCTTCCGGCACGAGCTGGAACAGCACGCGCGGCCGGGCCGGGGTTTCCGGATCGGAGATCGCGGCGCCGATCTTCCACACCAGCTTGCCTTCGAAGATCTCGGTATCGTTCTCGCGGGCCTGCCCGGCGGCGATGAGACCGCGGATGAAGTTCTCGTTGCTCGGCTCGACCCTCCATCCCAGCGCTTCCGCCCACCATTTCGCCTGCGTATGCGGGCTGTTCGAGTCGACCGTCACCTGAAATTCGTATCCCATGGGCCGACGATACGACCGGGTACCGACAGATCAGGGCCGGACGAGAATCCTGATCGGATTGCCGACGTGATTGTGCAGCTTCTCGATTCCCTCCGCGACGTTCTCGAGGGGCACGATCTCGCTGATCGAGCGGGACAGATCGAGCCGGCCGCGGGAGACGAGTTCGGCGAGGACTTCGATGTCGACGTTCTTGTACCCCAGGTGTCCGAGCACCTGTTTCTGCGACAACCCGAAGTTCGCGGTCGGGCCGAGCGACGCCTCCTGTCCGCTCAATCCGACGACGACCACCCGCCCGCCGCGGCGCACCGCCCCCAGCGCCTGATCGAAAGTGACCTTCAGCCCCGCGGAGTCGAACGCGACGTCGAGACCCTTGCCGTTCGTCGCCTCGGTGATCTTGGCGGGCAGGTCGAGGTCGCGGGTGTCGAAGGCGTAATCGGCGCCGAGCTCGAGCGCCCGGTCGAGGACGACCGGATCGATGTCGAGGGCGATGACCGGGACGGCGCCGACGAGCCGCGCCAGCTGCACGATGTGCGTACCGACCCCGCCGACGCCCCACACGCCCACCGCCTCGCCGACCCGGACCTGCCCGGTCCTCACCACGGCGCCGTAGGGAGTCGAGACGGCATCAGCGAGAATCGCCGCCTGCTCGAACGAGACGTTGTCGGGGATGCGAGTCAGGCCGCCGGCCTGCGCGACCGTGTACTCCGCCCATGCGCCGTCGTAGGCGAAGGCCATCAGCTGGATGTTCTCGCAGTTGACCAGGTCGCCGCGGCGGCAGCTGCGGCACTGGAAGCACGGGCGCCCGGCGGACGGGATCACGCGATCGCCGATCTGCCAGCCGGTGACCCCGGCGCCGAGGGCAGCGATGGTGCCGGATGCTTCGTGCCCCTGCGTGACGACCGGCAGCAGCGGCGGGAAGGTCCCGTCGAGCAGGCTCAGGTCGGAATGGCAGATCCCGCAGAACTCGACCTTGACGAGCACTTCCCCGGGCCCCGGTGATGGAATCGGAACATCCTCCAGGACATTGGTTTTCGATTCGGCATGGAATCGTGCTGCCCGCATGGTGTCGGCCATCGTCCCTCGTTCGTGTCGGCAACCCTCGTCGCGAGCGACCCTACTCCCGAAAGGGTCCGCACGGCGGGTGATCCCGTCTGCGGAGTTGCATTCGCACACGGGCGGTGAGAGCGTCGGAAGCGAACCGTCATCGATCACGAGAGGGTGATACGCGCAATGCGCACGACCGCCGTCGACATCTATGCGACCCGGAACCGCACCGGCACCACCACGGTGGCCCGGCCCGATCCCGCCGTCTGGGGTCCGGCGACGGACGGCCCGCTGGACGCGGACGCGGTCGAGGAGTACGACCGCCGCGGATTCCACACCGTCGACGCCTTGCTCGAGGCACACGACGTGGCCGCACTGCTGTCCGAGACGACCCGGCTGGGGCGCGAACTGGTCGGCGACGAGCGGGTGGTGCGCGAGAGCGGTAGCGGCGACGTGCGATCCGTGTTCGACGTGCACCGCCTCAGCAGTGTCGTGGCCGAGATCATTCGCAGACCCGAGATTGCCGGTATTGCAAGACAATTGCTCGGATCCGAGGTGTATGTCCATCAATCCCGGCTGAACGTCAAGCCCGGATTCCGGGGCGGACCGTTCTACTGGCATTCGGATTTCGAGACGTGGCACGCGGAGGACGGCATGCCCCGCCCGCGCGCACTGAGCATTTCGATCGCGCTCACCGAGAACTACGGCTACAACGGCGGTTTGATGATCATGCCGGGGTCCCATCGCACGTTCGTCGCGTGCGCCGGGGAG
This sequence comes from Rhodococcus sp. O3, assembly GCF_048897285.1. Lineage (NCBI taxonomy): Bacteria > Bacillati > Actinomycetota > Actinomycetes > Mycobacteriales > Nocardiaceae > Rhodococcus > Rhodococcus sp. O3. Next base: position 15,587 of record NZ_JBMBTE010000083.1, on the reverse strand, counting down.
ACGCCCGAGAACTATCACCAGCAGTCGCTGGTGACGCACGTGCCGCCGACCGGGTCACCCGACGAGGACACCCTGACGAAGATGGCCGCCGAGCACGGCATCGCCACGTTCCTCGGATCGGCCGGATCGGCAACAGTTTTCGACTCCAACTGCATGCACGGCTCGAACGGGAACATCACCCCGTTCCCCCGGTCGAATCTGTTCGTGGTGTTCAACAGCGTGGAGAACACGCTCGTCGAGCCGTTCGCCGCGCCGAAACCACGCCCCGAGTATCTGGGAAGCCGGGACTTCACCCCGCTGAGCTGATCCCGGTGTCGCTGCGCGTCATGGCGAGTGCGGCGCGGAGGTCGCCGGGGTCGTCGACCTGCAACGCCACGCGCGCGACCTCGGCGGTGGTGCGCCGGCGCTCGAACAGATGGGGCAATCTCACCTCGAGCGGGTCGCGCAGCAGCACATCGACATTGGTGCCGTCGGGGCCCGGCAGATACAGCACGCCGTCCTCCGCGACCGGGGACGTGTGCCCGAACCTTCTGTGCACCCTCGCCCCGAGGATGTTCTCCGGGCGGACGGTCGCCACGGTCTGGTGGCCCGAGCGGATCGTGAAGCGGGTGTCGTCGAGCAGGTGCGGATGGACCACGCGGGCGGCGAGCATGCCGAGCAGCGGCACGAAGCCGTACACCGAGACGACCAGCAGGGTGGTGCGCAGCCACGGCCACGGCACGAGCAGGTGGATGGCGACGGTCTCGACGACACACGCGATCAGGAAGGCGATGGGCATGCCCATCGTGCCCTTTGGTGTAGCCGATCGCGACGACGCCGTCGTGCAGGCCGTCGCGGCGCCGCCGGGCGAACAGCCACAGCGATCGGTAGGCGCGCAGTTCCGCGCGGATGAGACCGGCGACGGCGGGGCCGGCGAGGTCGTCGAGCACGGCGTTCCAGGAGGCGCCGGATCGACGCAGCGCCCGGATCCGAACGACGGTGACGGCGACAACGAGGGCGAACAACGGGATTTCGACCGCGAGCCACAGCACGAACGCGGTTCCGGGGGCGAGGATGCCGACGGCGGCAAGCACCGCGTTCGTCAGCGCCGTCAGGATCGCCACCACCAGTGCGCCGCGGTGGATCCGCTGCGCGGTCACGACTCCACCGCCCGCGCTGCGATCGTCTCGATGACCCGGACTGCGACGGCGCGTTGCGCGGGATCGGGCAGGACCTCGGCCATGTGGGGACTGTCGGCGACGTCGGCCGCGGTCGTCGCCCATTGCGCGAACATCCCGTCCGGGTCGCCGAGATCGTCGAAGAAGGCGGCCAGTGCGTCGGCGATCTCCTCGATCTCCTCGGTCACATCGGCGGGGTCGCGGCCGGCGAGCGCGCCGAACCGGCGATAGAGGGCGACCAATTCGTGCCGGCGTTCCGGGTCGGTCAGGGCCGCGGTCGCGGCGTCGACGAACAGTTGCGGGGTCTGTCCGGACAGCGCGAGGATTTCCCAGCTGTCGCGTTCCCGGACGAACAACTCCTGCACGCGGGGATCGGTCTCGCCGTCGACGAGTTCGGCGAACGCCTGCGCGAGCGGCGCGGACAGGGGCGAGAGCGGTTCGCCGCGCCGGTGCAGGTCGAGCATCTCCGCGAGTGAATCTCGTTTGACCTGCAGGATTCGCAGCTGTTCGTCGACGGCGGCGAGCAGCGCTTCGAGGTCGGCTCCGAGGTCGTCGGTGTCGTCGGCGGCACCGAGCACCGCGGCGACGGATCCGAGTGGCACCCCGGATCGGGCGAGCCAGCGGATCCGCATGAGCCGGACCAGGTCCTCCAACGAATACACGCGGTACCCGTTGGAGGACCTCGGCGGTTCCGGCAGCAACCCGAGCCGGTGGTAGTGCCGAACCGTCCGGACGGTGGTCTCGGCTGCCTGCGCGAGCTCGCTGATTCTCATGCCCCCAGCATCAACCCTGACGTTGCGTCAGGGTCAAGTCGCCCGGTGGGCATGGGAGTGGGGTGGAGCGAGCCGTCAGGCGCGACGCGCGCGCACGGCGGCGGCGAGACGGTCGAGCTGGTCGGCGGTGGTCGCCCAGTCGATGCACGCGTCGGTGATGGACTTGCCGTACTCGAGCTCGTCGGCCTTGCCGAGGGTCAGGTCCTGACGACCCGCCTCGATGAAGCTCTCGAGCATGAGGCCGACGATGCCCTTCTCCCCCGCGACGATCCGCTCGGCGATGTCGGTGACGACGTCGACCTGCTTCTCGTGGTTCTTGCTGCTGTTGCCGTGGCTGGCGTCGACGACGAGCCGCTCCGGCAGACCCGCCTTGCGCAGCCGGGCCAGGGTGTCGGCGACCGTCTCGGCGTCGTAGTTCGGGCCGCTGCTGCCGCCGCGCAGGATGACGTGGCAGTCGGGGTTGCCGACGGTCTGGATCAGCGCGGCTTGGCCGTCGAGGTCGGTGCCGGGGAACACGTGGCTGGCGGCAGCGGCGCGCGTGCCGTCGACCGCGACCTGGACGTCGCCCTCGGTGGAGTTCTTGATGCCGACGGGCATGGACAGCGCCGAGCACAGCTGCCGGTGCACCTGGCTGGCGGCGGTGCGGGCACCGATCGCGCCGTAGGTGACCAGGTCCGCGTAGTACTGCGGGAGGATCGGGTCGAGGAATTCGCATCCGACGGGCAGACCCAGGCTCGACACGTCCAGCAGCAGCTTGCGGCCGATCCGCAGACCGGTGTTGATGTCGTACGTGCCGTCGAGGTGCGGGTCGTTGAGCAGGCCCTTCCAGCCCAGCGTGGTGCGCGGCTTCTCGAAGTAGACGCGCATGACGATGTGCAGGTCGTCGCGCAGTTCGTCGGCCTTCGCGGCGAGACGGCGGGCGTAGTCCATCGCGGCGGCCGGATCGTGCACGGAGCACGGTCCGACGACGACGAGCAGGCGGTCGTCGGTGCCGTCGAGGATGCCGACGGTGTCGGCGCGACCCGAACGCACGGTCGCGGCGGCGACCTCGTCGGGGGCGTGCTCGGCGCGCACGACGGACGGCGCCACGAGGGGGCTGATCCGCACGGTGCGCTGCTCGTCGAGATTCGAGGTCGAGATGCGGTCGATCTGGGTGCTCATTGGGTTCGGTTTCCTGTTCTCAGGCCGACCCACGAGAAGATGAGATTCCAGCGAGCCGGTCCGTTGTCCGGCTCGTAGGTGGTGAAGTCAGCGCTCGGTTACGCCGACCGACCCACCCCGGGCCGGCCTGCTAAACCAAAAATATGCGCGCTGCATGACGACGAGAGTAACAGACGCGTCCGCACCTGCCGGATCGGACCCCTAACCGCGCAGGCCCTTGGCCCTATCCGCGCGGGCCCGTGGGTATGACTACGCGCCCGAACGTCGTGCTGAGGATCCCGGCCGCGGACGTGTACCACGCGCCGGCGGCAGCGGCGAGTCCGAAGTAGCCGCCGACCCTCGTCAGACCGGTCACCTCCAGGAGCGCCCCGAGAGTCAGGAAGACGAACGCGACGAGGAGCACCGAGAAGGTGACGAAGAGGGCAATGCTGATCCGGGTGCTGGCGAACCACATGTAGACGGTGAAGATGGTCCAGCCCAGCAGGAAGATTCCCACCCCGACGTGCCTCTCGTCGCCCATGTCCTCGGTGACGTAGGTGACCAGATACCAGAAGCTCAGCCAGAAGGCGCCGTACGAACTGAAGGCCGTCGCTCCGAAGACGTTGCCCTTCAGGAATTCCCACATTCCGGCGGCGAGCTGGGTGAGGCCGCCGTAGAACAACGCCACCCCGAAGACGGCAGCTTCCGCATCCGACGAGATGAATCCGGCGTTGGCGCAGGACAGGATGAACGTGGTGAGAGCAAAGGCCGCCAGACCCAAAGGCCCGGGGTCGGCGATGTGGGCGCCTCTGTGAATGGGGACGGCGATTTCGTTGGGGTCGTCTTCGGTGTACGGCATCCGCCGGCTCCTTTCGGAGACAGGACCCGGCACAGGCTCCCGGGCCTCCATCGGATGATTCGAATACCTACAAGTGTGCGCCTCGGTCACCGGTGTGCGCCTGACAACGGGAAGTCTGGTTTCGTCAGCGGCCGTGGTGCATGTCGGGTCCGATCGACAACCCCGCCGACAGCACTCCACACCCGACGCATCGGCAGCCTCCCCCGGCGTGACCGATCGAGTCGGTTGCCGATGCCTGAAATGCCGGAATATCTGCTATCGGTGAGCAATTGGGCAGAACGAAACAGTTGTCGCGAATAGAGCTGGACGGTATCCGCAGATTCAGTGAACAGATTTCGAGGTGCCTCGGGTTGTCACTGCTTGCATGACTCGGGGGTCCGCGGCTCGGGTAGGTGGCGGTCGTCGGAGGCAACTTCAGCGGCGGTTGATCCCGGTGATCATCGCCTCGATGAGGCTGTTCTCCTCGACCGACCCGGCCGGCCAGAGGAGCAGTGTCATGAACGATCTGACGGCGAATTCCGTCGAGGTGGTGTCGGATGGATCGATCCCGATGAGATCGGCCGCAAGCGTGGCGACCGTACCCGAGGTGATGGCGGTGGGTGCCATCGTCATCAGATCGCCCGAGCGAAGGAACTGTCGAATCACTCGGTCCTGTCGGAGTTCTCGTAGTGCCACCGAGATCGCGACGCTTGCCCGGTCGCGACCGTCGAGGCCTGCGGTCGCGGTGCGGACGGCGGCGACGATGTCAGCCGATGCGGCCATCAGGACGGACTCGATGATGGCCGTGCGACCGCCGGCGTGCCGGTAGACGGTCGCTCGCGAACAGTGTGCGTGCCGAGCGAGGTCGTTGATGTCGAACTTGGCCACTCCACGCCTGGCGATCAGTTCTGCAGCGCAAGCGATCAGGCGGTCTCGGGCGACGTCGGAGCGCTTCCCCTCGATCAACCAGTCATAACCCATAGTCGCAGTGTGAGACATCAGCAGATTCTTCACGGCAGATCGGCGCAGGTCACACGCCCGGGTTGAGACACGTACCGCGACGGGCGGAATCAGGACGTACCGACCTGGTGTCGACTGGTTGTCAGCAGACGTCCCGTTACGCAATCTCGACGTATGCATGATCTCGACGATCCGTACGGCTACTTCGCGCAACTCCGACGTCGAGACCCGGTCCACCGACTCGGTGACTCACCGTTCTTTCTGGTTACATCCTGGGACCTGATCGCCGAAGCCGTGAGTCGACACGAGGAGTTCTCGTCGAACCTCACCGCGACGATGGTGTGGCACCCCGACGGCACCGTGACTGCGTTTCCGATCGCCGAACTCGGGTCGCCGCTGCACGTGCTGGCCACCGCCGATGAACCCACGCACCGCGTTCACCGGGCGCTGGTGATGCCGTCTCTGACCACCGGGCGGGTCAGCCGCCTGAAGCCGTTCATCTCCGAGACGCTGAGCGCGCTGTGGACCGCGGGCCTCCAGAAAGGATGTATCGATTGGGTTCGCGCGGTCGCACAGCGTCTACCGATCAGTGTGGTCGCCGCACTGCTGGGCTTTCCCGCCTACGACACCGACGACCTCGTGCGGTGGTCCCTTGCCAGTACCGTTCTTCTCGACGGCGTGGTCACCGCCGACCAGCTCGAAGCAGCGACACAGGCCGTCGGCGAACTGAGCGCATACCTCTCGGAGGCATTCGGCGCAGCCATGGAAGAGCCCGGCCACAACGTGATGGGAGATCTCGCCCGCACGGTCGGCGCCGGTGACCTCGACCACGAGACAGCCGTGATGATCCTCATCCAACTCGTCGCCGCGGGCATCGAATCCACCGTGAGCCTGATCGGTAGCGCTGCATGGCTTCTCGGAACCCACCCCGAGATCCAACGTGAGGTGCGCGCCGATCTCGATCTCCTTCCGAGGTTCATCGAAGAAGCACTGCGACTCGAGTCGCCCTTCCGTGGCCACTACCGGCACGTCGTTGCCGACACCACCCTGGGTGGGGTCGCGCTGCCCGCAGGTTCACACCTCTATCTGTCGTGGGCCGCGGCGAATCGCGACGATGCAACGCTCGACGTCCCGAATGCCGTCGATCTCGGCGCGACAACTCACCGCTCTCACATGGCCTTCGGGAAGGGGATTCACCATTGCGTCGGAGCCGCCTTGGCTCGGCTCGAGGGCCGCATGGCGCTCGAACACCTCCTCGACGCCACCACTGCCTTCAACATCGACGACCAGGAACCCGAATGGGAACACAGCCTGTTGGTCCGACGCCTTCGAACCCTGACGCTCAACGTGACGCAATAGGGCTTCTCGCTGAAAGCGAACCCGCCGAGACCGCATGGGCCGTCCGGTTGATCGCCCGAACAACACCGCGTCCACCTGGACGAGTTCTCGACCCCTACAGCGGCACCACAGCCGAAGGTCCGAAAAGTTAGTTATGTCCTGGTACTTTCTTGCGAAACCGAAGAAACGGAGTCTCAGCGTGACAATTCGCCGCGCCCCCATCCTTCTCGTCTCGCTCGCAGCCTCCGTCGCACTCGTCGGGGCCGGATGTTCGTCGGATTCGGACGCCGGTTCGACGACCACCGCGCCGCCTCCGGCCGGTTCCGTCGCCGGCGTGACAGTGCCCGATGCATTCACCGCGCTCACGCTCGACACGATCGGAAATTCGCCGCTGCCGTTCCGCGGAACCGACGGCAAATACCACGTCGCCTACGACCTGCAGCTCACCAACGCCACCAAGGTGCCGGCGAGCCTTGACAGGATCGATGTCGTCGACGGCGAGGATCCGACCAAGGTGATCGCCAGTTTCTCCGGTTCGGCGCTGGTCGATCCGACGTGTGCCTTCGGCGACTGCAATCGCCTGCGGGACCTGCCCGCGGGCTACGTCGACAGCAATGCGATCCCGCCGCAGGAAAGCCGGGTCCTGTTCGTCGACTTCACCCTGGACTCGCTCGACCAGGCACCGAAGGCCCTGTTGCACCACCTCTACGGAACCGGCGCTGCCTCACCGGCATTCGGTACGCCGGGACCGATCGACTACCTGACGACGCCGGTCGCCTTCTCCACACAGACCGTGCCGGCCATCGCTCCCCCGGTCCGTGGTGACAACTGGATCGCGCTCAACGGATGCTGCGAACCGGGGTTCCCGCATCGCAGTTCGCTGATGTCGGTCAACGGCAAGCTGAACAACAGCCAGCGGTTCGCGATCGACTGGAAGCGCACCAACGACCAGGGCGAGTTCTACACCGGCGACAAGACCAGCAACGAGAGCTACGTCGACTACGGGACGGACATCCTCGCCGTCGCCGATGGCACCGTGGTCTCGATCCTCGACGGGATGGAGGCGAACGCCCCGGGCGTCCTACCCGCGAACAATCCGGAATTGGCGGCGAAACTGACCGTCGAGAACGTCGACGGCAACCACGTCGTGCTCGATCTGGGCAACGGCGTGTACGCCATGTACGCCCACATGATCTCCGGGTCGGTCACGGTCGAGCCCGGTGACAAGGTGACCGAGGGCCAGGTGCTCGGCAAGCTCGGAAACACCGGCAACGCGAACGCGTCCCATCTGCATTTCCAGTTGATGGACGGTCCGAGCCTGCTCGAGGCGGATTCGCTGCCGTACGAGATCAAGGGCTTCGACTACGACGGGCAAGTCGCGCCGCAGCAGATCGCCGATGCAGACGACTACCTGAGCGGCACGTTCCTGCAGGGCAAGCTTCCGGAACCGGAGTCACGGACCGATGAACTGCCGCTGAACCTGGCGATCGTGGACTTCCCCGACGCCGGGTGATATCCCCCTGCATTCAGGCGCCCTCGATCGTCGGATCCGTCTGCGCGAAAGGCGGCCGGCACACGAACGGTGATGTCACCGGTCTCCTGTTCCATCGAGTGAGCCCGATTCCCTGAGAATATGACCGTTCCCTTGCTACAGTCCGGCCACCCTGTGAGGAGAATTGCATTCTCACGGTGCGGCCGAAGGTGCTCACCGACGGCCGGCACGACCGTTGAACACCCGACCCGCCCAGCCGGGGCGGCCGCCGGCATGGAGGAACCAGTGACGAAACTGCGAGTTATCCAATGGACCACGGGAAAGGTCGGCAAGCTCAGCCTGCGCGGAATCCTCGACGACCCCCGTCTGGAATTGGTCGGGGTCTACGCCTACTCGCCCGAGAAGAACGGAGTGGACGCCGGCTCCCTGTGCGGTCGTCCCGACACCGGAGTCGTCGCCACGACCGATGTGGACGCGTTGATCGCCCTGGATGCCGATGTGGTGATCTACACCCCGTTCATGGCTGACCTCGATCACGCGGTGCGGTTGCTGGAGAGCGGCCTGGACGTGATCAGCACCAACCTGTTTCTCAATGTCGGTGGCATCCAGGGAGAAACGGAGAAGCAGTTGGCTGCCGCGTGCGAACGCGGAAACAGCTCGCTCTACATCTCCGGTGTCAATCCCGGCTGGATAAACACGATGGTGACGGCGATGACCGCGGTGTGCCGAGACGTGGAAATGGTGTCGATCTTCGAGTCGGCCGACGTGTCGGTCTACGAATCGGCCGAGACCTGGCAGGCACTCGGCTTCTCGCTGCCCGAAGCGACGCCCGAGGCAGTGGAAATGTCGAAGCTGTGGCTGAGCACCTTCCGCGACTCGGTCCGCCGCATGGCCACCGCTCTGGGCTACCGGCTGGACGACATGGAGTTCTACATCGAACACGCCACGGCGTCGACAGATGTCGATCTCGGTTGGCTGCGCATCGACAAGAACACCATCGCAGCCATACGTGCCGGCTGGAACGGCACGATCGGAGGCAGGACGGTCGTCCAATCCAACGTCGCGTGGTATCTCACCAAACAGCTCAACACGGATTGGCAGTTCGACGACGACCACTATCACGTCATCATCAAAGGTGAGCCCGAAGTGCAGACCCGCATCCGGTTCATCCCTCCCGACACGTGGGGCAACCACGAGTGGGACACGATGACGGCGATGCCCGCGGTCAACGCGGTCTTCGACGTGGTGGCCGCCCCTGCAGGGATCTCGACCCTCAAGGACATCGGTCTGGTCTGCGCCCCTGCAGGAATCTGGCTGGACCACTCCGCGGAGTCCACGCCGATGTGACACGGGAAGCCGGTTGCGTAAAGGGGGTCGTACCCAGTGGCGCTGAGCACTCGGCGCACCCCGACCCGTGCGTGGTTTTGGTAGCGGCGCTACCGAAACCACGCACGGGTCACAGGGTTCGGCGCAGGAACTCGACGACGTCGCGGGCCGCGGTGTGCGCCGCGGGCGCGACGCCCGGCAGCGCGACGAAACCGTGGATCGTGTCGGGATAGTGGTGGTGCTCGGTCTCCACCCCCGCCGCCCGCAGCGCGTCCGCGTAGCGGAACCCGTGGTCGCGCAACGGATCGTGTCCGGCCGTGAGGATCAGTGTCGGCGGCAGCGACTCGTGCGAGGCGGCCCGGATCGGGGATGCCCGCCAGTCCTCGGTGCCGTAGCCCTCGCCGAGGTAGAGCCGCCCGAACGTCCGCATCTGCTTCGACGTGAGCAGCGGCGCGTCCGCGTGCGCATCCTCGGACGGCCACCGCTCGTACATCTCGACCGCCGGATACACGAGCACCTGGGCGCGCAACGCGGGACCGTCGATGTCGCGGGCGTGCAGGGCCGCGACCGCGGCCAGGTTCCCGCCCGCACTGTCCCCCATGACCGCGATCCGGTCCGGATCCCCACCCAGCTCGGCCGCGTTCGCCCGCACCCACTGCAATGCCGTCCACGCGTCGTCGACCGCCGCCGGATACGGGTGTTCGGGGGCGAGGCGGTAGGTCGGGGACACGACGATCGCCCCGGCCTGCGCGGCGACCCGGCCCGCCATCCAGCGGGACTGCTCGGGCGATCCGATGCACCAGCCGCCTCCGTGGTAGTTCACCACGATCGGGCGCGGTCCGGTGCCGGCCGGAGTGTGGATGCGCAACCGGATTCCGTCGTCGATGTGCCGATCCGCCACGACCACCCCCGCCGCGTCCGTCCCGACGACGAGTCGTCCCGGTGCGGAGGCGATCAGCCGGGCCCGGCGTGCCCGCAACGCGACCATCTCCGGCCCGTCGGACGGCTCGCGGGCCAGGACCCGCAGGACGGCACCGAACAGCCGGGTGCGGGCGGGCAGCGGCAAGACGGGGATCTGCTCCATCCCGCGAATATAGAACGTGCGAAGGTGCCCCTCGCCCAATTCGGGCGAGGGGCACCTGTCCGCGTACTTACCGGACGACGAGTTCGCCGTCCTCCACCGCGACCGTCACGGCGCTGCCTTCGACGAGTTCGTCGTCGAGCAGCAGGTCGGCGATGCGGTCGTCGACCTCGCGCTGGATGGCGCGGCGCAGCGGCCGGGCCCCGAACTCGGGCTGGTGGCCGCGCTCGGCGATCCAGTCGACCGCGTCGGTCGCGATCTCGAGCTCGATTCCCTTGGCCTGCAACCGTGCCCGCGACTCGTCGAGCAGCAGATCCGTGATGCGGTGCAGCTGTTCGGTGTCGAGCTTGCGGAACAGCACGATCTCGTCGATGCGGTTGAGGAATTCCGGTCGCATCGATTCGCGCAGCCGGCCCATCACCCGGTCCCGCAGCGGCTTCTCGGCGGCTTCGGCGTCGCCGGTGGTGAAGCCGAGCGCCCCGCCGCGGCTGGAGATGATGTCCGAGCCCAGGTTGCTGGTCATGATCACCACGGTGTTGGTGAAGTCGACCGTGCGGCCCTGGCCGTCGGTGAGCCGGCCGTCGTCGAGCACCTGCAGCAGCGTGTTGAACACGTCCGGATGCGCCTTCTCGATCTCGTCGAGCAGGACCACCGAGTACGGGTTGCGCCGCACCTGCTCGGTGAGCTGACCGGACTCGCCGTAGCCGACGTATCCGGGCGGGGCACCGACGAGGCGGCTGACGGTGTGCCGTTCGCCGAACTCGCTCATGTCGATGCGCAGCATCTTGTTCTCCTCGCCGAACAGCACCTCGGCCAGCGCCTTGGCCAGTTCGGTCTTGCCGACACCGGTCGGCCCGAGGAACAGGAAGCTGCCGACGGGCCGGTGCGGATCGGCCATGCCGGCACGGCTGCGCCGCACGGCCCGCGCGACCGCGCGCACCGCTTCGTCCTGCCCGACGACCCGCTTGTGCAGTTCGTCCTCGAGGTTGCGCAACCGGTCCTTCTCGGCCTGCGTCATGCGGGTCGCCGGGATTCCGGTTGCCCGCGAGACGATCTCGGCGATCACCTCGGAGTTCACCTCGGGCGCCTCGGCCGTCGGATCCGCCTGGCCGAGACGTGCCTGCACGGAAGCGATCTCGTCGCGCAGCCGCGACGCCTGCTCGTACTGCTCCGCCTTGACGGCCTCGTCCTTCTCGACCTCGAGCGCCGCGAGGCGATCGCGCAGCTCGGCGGTGTCGACGCGCGGCGTGCGCAGCCGCAGCCGGGCACCGGCCTGGTCGATCAGGTCGATCGCCTTGTCCGGCAGGTGCCGGTCCGGCAGGTACCGGACGGACAGGTCCACCGCGGCTTCGAGCGCGTCGTCGGTGTAGACCACGCCGTGGAACTCGGCGTACCGGTCGCGGAGGCCGCGCAGGATCTCGACGGCGTCCGCGTGGGTGGGTTCGCCGACGGTGACGGGCTGGAACCGCCGTTCGAGCGCCGGATCCTTCTCGATGTGCTTGCGGTACTCGTCGAGGGTCGTGGCGCCGACGACGTGCAGTTCCCCGCGCGCGAGCTTCGGCTTGAGGATGTTGCCGGCATCCATGGCGCCTTCGCTGCCACCACCGCCCGCACCGACGACCGTGTGGATCTCGTCGATGAACACGATCAGCTCACCGGACTGCGCGGTGATCTCGTCGAGCACGTTCGTCAGGCGTTCCTCGAAGTCTCCGCGGTAGCGGGTCCCGGCGACCATCGCGGTCAGGTCGAGCTGGACGATGCGCTTGTCGCGCAGGCTGTCCGGCACGTCCCCGTCGACGATGCGCTGGGCGAGCCCTTCGACGATCGCGGTCTTGCCGACACCGGCCTCGCCGACGAGCACCGGATTGTTCTTGGTGCGGCGGGACAGGATCTCGACGGTCTGCTCGATCTCGTCGGCACGGCCGATGACCGGGTCGATCTGCCCGTCGCAGGCACGGGCGGTCAGGTCGACGCCGAACTTGTCGAGGGTCGGGGTCGTGGACTCGGCCTGCGGCGGAGCGGTTGCCGGTTGCAGGGCGGCCTGCAGCGACTGCGGGGTCACCCCCAGCGACGCGAGCAGCCGGCCAGGGCCGCGGGTGCGGTCGGCGGCGAGCGCGAAGAACACGTGCTCGGGATCGATGTAGGTCGAGCCGAGCGCGCGGGCGAGCTGGTGCGCCTCGAGCAGCGCGGTCCGGACGGTGCCACTGAGCACCGGCGCGGTCACGCCGTCTCCGGCGCCCGGCGCCGGGAGGCGTTCGTCGACGGCCGCGACGACCGCGGTGGGATCGGCTCCGGCGCGGGTCATGAGCGTCCGGGCCGGGTCCTGCTCCGCCATGACGCGGAGGATGTGCAGCGCATCGAGGTCCGCGTCGCCGCGTTCGGTGGCGAAGCGTGCCGCAGCGGCCATGAGGTCCTGCGTGCCGCGGCCGAGGAAGCGGGAGATGTCGATGCGGCCAGGGCCACCAGGCCCGAAGAATGACGGCATTCCGAAGCCTTTCTTTCGAGACTTGAGTCTTACGAACTCAACTAACGTGCCGGATACCCGATCAATTCCCGCCGATCCGTGAGCTACGTCACCCAGATGGTTGCGTCCATTCATATTGTGCACAACATAACCGTGCACTACATTCATGTTCGTGTCCGACGCATTCGCCCTCGACCAGCAGGTCTGCTTCGCCCTCTACACCGCCTCGCGGGCCACCACCGCCGTCTACCGGCCGCACCTCGACCGGCTCGGCATCACCTATCCGCAGTACCTGGTGATGCTGGCGCTGTGGGAACGCGACGGTCGCGGGGTCCAGGACCTGTGCGATGCGCTCGCTCTCGATACGGGGACACTCTCGCCGCTCCTCAAGCGGCTCGAAACCGCCGGGCTGATCGAACGACGCCGCCAGAGCACCGACGAACGCCGCGTCGTCGTGCACCTGACCGACGCCGGCATCGAGATGCGCTCGGCCGCGCAGGACATCCCGGAATGCATCGCCCGGGCATCGGGCCTCGACATCGCCGAACTGGTCGCCCTGCGCGACACGCTCCACCGAATGACCGCGGCGCTCCACACCGCAACATCGACAACGACAGGGAGCACGACATGAACGTCCTCTACACCGCCGAAGCCCTCTCCACCGGCGCCGGCCGCAACGGCAACGTCCGCACCGCCGACGGCCGCCTCGACCTGCAACTCGCCATGCCGACCGAAATGGGCGGCTCCGGCGACGGCACCAACCCCGAGCAGCTCTTCGCCGCCGGCTACGCCGCGTGCTTCCACTCGGCGCTGCAGCTCATCGCGCGGCAGGAGAAGGCCGACATCACCGACTCGGCCGTGGGGGCGCGCGTCGGCATCGGCCCGAACGACGACGGCGGCTTCGAGCTGACCGTCACGCTCGAGGTCACCCTCCCGAACGTGCCGCGCGAGCAGGCGCTCGCCCTGACCGAGAAGGCGCACCAGGTGTGCCCGTACTCCAACGCGACCCGCGGCAACATCGAGGTCGCTCTCGAGGTGCCGGAGGACTGACGTCCTCGGTGTGCCTCTGTGGCGGCCCGGCCGCCACAGAGGCACACGGGGCCGAAGGCCCTACTGTGGTGAGTGTGTGCAGGCAGGACGAATCCCGGCTCGCGAGATTCACGGCGACCCTCGGTTTCGCCCTCGACGACTTCCAGCTCCGCGCGTGCCGCGCGCTCGACGAGGGCCGGGACGTGCTGGTGTGCGCACCCACCGGGTCCGGCAAGACCGTGGTCGGCGAGTTCGCCGCGACCCTCGCGCTCGCCGGTGAGGGCAAGTGCTTCTACACCACACCGATCAAGGCGCTGAGCAACCAGAAGTACAGCGACCTCGCGGCCCGGTTCGGGGACGACCACGTCGGACTGCTCACCGGCGACCTCTCGCTGCGCCCGCACGCCCCGGTGGTCGTGATGACGACCGAGGTGCTGCGCAGCATGCTGCACGGCGGTTCCCCGCTGCTGGCCGGGCTGACCCACGTCGTGATGGACGAGGTGCACTATCTCGCCGACCGCGACCGTGGCGCCGTGTGGGAGGAAACCATCCTCACCCTCCCTCCGGCCGTGCGCCTGGTGAGCCTGTCGGCGACGGTGAGCAACGCCGAGGAGTTCGGCGAGTGGATCGGCCGGGTGCGCGGGCCGACGACCGTCGTCGTCGAGGAGCACCGGCCGGTGCCGCTGTGGCAGCACGTCCTCGCCGGCGGCCGGCTGTTCGACCTGTTCTCCCCCGTCACCGGCACCGTCGACGAGCAACTCGTCCGGTACATCGCGCACCGGCAGCTCGTCGAGGCGGCGCCCGCGGTTCCCGGTCGCGCACGACGCCGACGACGCACCGCGACTCCCGGTCCCGCCGGCGCCGACCGTCCCGAACTGGTGGCGCGGCTCGAGGCCGAGGATCTGCTGCCCGCGATCTGGTTCCGGTTCAGCCGCTCCGGCTGCGACGCCGCGGTCGACGAATGCCTGCGGTCGTCGTTGCGGCTCACCGATTCCGGGGATGTCGACCGGATCCGTACTGTGGTCGAAAAACACACGGCGACAGTGCCTCCCGCGGACCTCGACGCACTGGGTTTCGCCGAGTGGCTGGACGGGCTCGAACGCGGCTTCGCGGCCCACCACGCCGGGATGGTGCCGGTGTTCCGGCACGCCGTGGAGGAACTGTTCGGCCTCGGACTGGTCCGCGTCGTCTTCGCCACCGAGACACTCGCGGTCGGCGTGAACATGCCGGCACGCACCGTCGTTCTCGAACGCCTCGTCAAACCCACCGCCGACGGCCCCGAGCGCCTCACCCCCGGCGAGTACACCCAGCTCACCGGACGTGCCGGTCGCCGCGGCATCGATACGGAAGGTCACGCGGTGGTGCTGTGGACCCCCGAGGTACAACCGGCGACGGTTGCCGGCCTCGCGTCCACCCGCACCTATCCGCTGACCAGTTCGCTGCGCGTCGGCTACAACACGGCCGTGAACCTGGTGGACCGGCTCGGCGCGCACGCCGCCCGCGACCTCCTGCGTCGGTCCTTCGCCCAGTTCCAGGCCGAGAAGTCCGTCGCAGCCCTCACCGCAGCGGCCCGCACCAACACCGCGATGCTGCGCGATCTCGATTCGGAACTCGCTGCCGCAGAGGGCTTTCCGGAGTATCTCGCGTTGCGTGATCGTCTCGTCGCCGCACGCGGCACAGCCCCGTCGGACACGGTGACGGCGCTGGCACGGGCCGTGCGCTCACATCCGGTGCACCGGCGCGGCGACCGCGACCGCCTGCTCGCACTCGCGGACCGGCGGCACACCCTGGACGACGACACCGACACGATGCGCACCCGCATCGCGACCGTCACCGACCGCCTCACCGACACGTTCGACGGGGTGCTGGCCCTGCTCGACGAACGCGGCCACGTCCTTCTCGATCCGCACAGCGGCCACGCGCACGTCACCGACGACGGGCGACGGCTGGCCCGGATCTATTGCGCGAACGACCTTCTGGTCGCCGAAT
>NZ_JBMBTE010000082.1:0-23608 GCF_048897285.1 Rhodococcus sp. O3 | reverse complement strand
CGTGACCCGCAGTGCTTTCACCGCGCCGCACGCGACGGTGTTCCTCACGTGCGACGTCACCGCGACCGTCGAGCTGGTCGAGCGGCTGCGCACGCATCCGTCGTTCGCGGACCGGCATCCGACCGCCCTGACGATCGTGGCGGCTGCGTTGCTGCGCGCGGTCGCGGACCAGCCGATCCTCAACGCGACGTGGGATCAGGACGCCGGTGAGATCGCGACGCGCACATACGTGAACCTGGGCATCGCGACCGCCACCGACGAGGGGCTGATGGTCCCGGTGATCCGGAGCGCGGACGCGTTGTCGCTGCCGGACCTGGCCGGCGCGATCGCCACCGTCACCGCGACCGCGCGCGCCGGGCGCGCGACACCCACCGACCTGACGGGCGGCACGATCTCGATCACGAACGTCGGGGTGTTCGGTGTGGACGGCGGCAGCCCGATCCTCGTGCCGGGTGAGGCGGCGATCCTTGCCGTCGGGGCGATCGCGCCGCGACCGTGGGTGGTCGACGACGCGCTCGCGGTGCGCCGGGTGGTCACGCTGTCGTTGTCGTTCGATCATCGGCTCGTCGACGGCGAGCAGGCGGGGCGGGCGCTCGCGGCGATCGGCGGATTCCTCGGCGACCCGGTACCCGCGCTGCTCGCACGCTGACCTGCGCGGGTGAGGAACCCGTCGCGGCGCCGGTAGCGTCGGATTCCGTGACCGATCCCGCCTATCGGCGTGCGCGAGCCGCCGTCTTCGCCGTCTTCGGACTCAACGGGTTCCTGCTCGCGATGTGGGTGGTGCACATTCCCGCGGTGCAGCAGCGCGCGGGCATCGGCAATGCGGCGCTGGGCACCCTGTTGCTGATGCTCGCGGTCGGTGCGATCGGCGGCATGCAGGCGACGGGGCGGCTCGCCGACCGGTTCGGCAGCGACCGCACCACCACGATCGCCGCGAGTGCCCTGGCCGTCACGGTGGTCGGCCCGGGTCTTGCGTCGCAGGGCTGGCAGCTCGCCGTCGCACTGGTGCTGTTCGGGTTCGCGAACGGCGCCCTGGACGTGTCGATGAATTCGCAGGCGGTCGTCGTCGAACAGCGTTACCGCCGGCCGATCATGGCGGCGTTCCACGGGCTGTTCTCCGTCGGCGGTGTGGCCGGAGCACTGGTCGGGGCGGCGACGCTCGCCGCCGGGTGGGCTCCCGCGATGTCGCTGGCCGTCACGGGTGCGGTGGGGCTGGTGGTGGTCGCGGTCGCGTTCGGGCAGTTGGTGCGGGTGCCGCCGCATCCCCACCACGTCGAGGCGGCTCCGCGCGGCGGGTACTCGCGGCGGGTACTGCTGCTCGGCGGGCTCGCATTCATGCTGATGCTGTGCGAGGGAGTCGCCAACGACTGGAGTGCCCTGCAGGTCAAGGAACATCTGGGCAGCCCGGATTCGGTGGCGGCACTCGCATTCGGGGTGTTCTCGGCGACGATGACGATCGGCCGTTTCACCGCGGACCGGGTCACTGCGCGGATCGGGCCGGTGGCGCTGGTGCGGTACGGCATGCTGGTCGCCGCCGTCGGCATGGGCGCGGTGATCTCTTCGCCGTGGCTGCCGCTGACCCTGGCGGGGTGGGGGTTGTTCGGCGCCGGTCTCTCCGGGGCGGTTCCGCAGGTGTTCACGGCCGCGGGGAACATGACGACCGGTGCGCCGGGCGCGAACATGTCGCGGGTCGTCGGGATGGGCTACCTCGGTTTCCTGGCAGGCCCGGCGTGCATCGGCTGGTTGTCGGAGGCGACGTCGCTGACGGCGGCGATGGCGGTGCCGCTGGCGTGTGTGCTGGCGGCGTCGGCACTGGCCCCGAACGTACGCGAGGGCGCCCGCGCAGCAGATGTGCGCGGGCGCCCCCGAAAGCGGTTGCGGGTCAGAGGACCTTGAGTTCCTCGGTGACCTCGCCGACCATCTTCTTCGCGTCGCCGAAGAGCATCGACGTCTGGTCGGCGGTGAACAGCGGGTTGTCGATGCCGGCGTAGCCGGAGGACATGGACCGCTTGAGCACGATGACCGACTTGGACTGGTCGACGTTCAGGATCGGCATGCCGTAGATCGGGCTCGACGAATCCAGACGCGCGGCCGGGTTGGTGACGTCGTTGGCGCCGATGACGATGGTGACGTCGGTGCGCGAGAACTCACCGTTGATGTCGTCCATCTCCTTCATCGCGTCGTACGCGACGTCGGCCTCGGCGAGCAGCACGTTCATGTGGCCCGGCATGCGACCGGCGACCGGGTGGATGGCGTACTTGACCTCGACGCCACGTTGCTCGAGCAGCTCGGCCATCTCCTTGACGGCGTGCTGCGCCTGCGCCACGGCCAGACCGTAGCCGGGCACCACGATGACCTGGTTGGCGTAGGCCATCTGGATCGCCGCATCCGCCGCGGAGGTCGCCTTGACCGTGCCACCGGACGCGGAGACCACGCCGCCGGACCCGCCGTCGCCACCGAAGGAACCGAACACGATCGCCGGGATCGAGCGGTTCATGGCCTTGGCCATGAGGTTGGTCAGGATCGAACCGGACGCGCCGACGATCATGCCGGCGACGATCATCGCCTGGTTGTTCAGCGCCAGACCCGCGGCGGCCGCGGACAGACCGGTCAGGGCGTTGAGCAGCGAGATGACGACGGGCATGTCGGCACCGCCGATCGGCAGCACCACGAACAGGCCCATCAGGCCGGCCACGACGAGCAGCGCGACGATCCAGATCGCCGGGGTCGGCTCGTTGGCCGGGTTCGCCTGCACACCGATGTAGATCGCGATCGCGACCGCGGCGACCGCCAGGACGATGTTCGCGAGCTGGAACAGCTTCGCCGACGCGACGACCTTCTTCTCGAAGTTCTTGTTCAGCAGTTCCTGCAGCTTGGAGAACGCCACCAGCGAACCCCAGAACGAGACCGAGCCGATGATCGCGGCGAACAGCGAGCCGACGATGAACGGCACCGACGGCACGGCGTCGACGGTCGTGAAGCCGTTCGAGTCGAGGAACTCGGCCCACGCGATCAGCGCGACGGTGCCACCGCCCACGCCGTTGAACAGCGCGACCAGCTGCGGCATCGCGGTCATCTTGGTCTTCAGTGCCGGCGGGACACCGAGGATCACGCCCACGGCCAGGCCGCCGACGATCAGACCCCAGTTCTCCGTCTCGCGGATGTCGATGAGCACCGCGATCACGGCGATCGCCATACCGGCCGCGGCGATGTAGTTGCCTCGCACCGCGGTCTTCGGGCCCGTCAGACCGGACAGGCCGTAGATGAACATCGCGAACGCGATGATGTACAGGATGGTCACCAGGTAACTCATCGGGCGTCAGCTCCCTTCGACTCCGCCGACGCCTTCACAACGTCCTTCTTGGGCTTGAACATCGCGAGCATGCGGTCGGTGACGACGAAGCCGCCGACCACGTTCAGGGTGCCGAACACCAGCGCGACGAACAGGATGATCTTGATGCTCCACGGGGCGTCCCCGGGCAGGTGCCCGAGCACCACGAGGGCGCCGAGCACGACGATGCCGTGGATGGCGTTGGTGCCCGACATCAGCGGCGTGTGCAGCGTGTTCGGGACCTTGGAAATAACAGCGAACCCGACAAATCCGGCAAGTACCAGGATGGCGATGTTCGCAAGCAGTTCGGTGTACATCTACGCGTTCTCCTTCGAGCGGGTCACGCACGCGCCGTCGAGGATCTCGTCGGAGAAGTCCGGTGCCAGCGCGCCGTTCTCGTCGAGCATCAGCTCGAGCAGGGCGGCGACGTTCTTCGAGTAGAGCTCGGAGGCGTGCTCGGGCATCGTCGCGGGCAGGTTCAGCGGCGAGCAGATCGTCACGCCGTGCTTGACGACGGTCTGTCCGGGCTCGGTCAGCTCGCAGTTGCCGCCGGTCTCGCCCGCCAGGTCGACCACGACCGAGCCGGGCTTCATGCCGTGCACCGCGGCAGCGGTGACCAGACGCGGCGCCGGGCGGCCCGGGACGAGCGCGGTCGTGATGACCACGTCGAAGCCCTTGATGGCCTCCTCGAGAGCCTGCTGCTGCTGGGCACGCTCGGCGTCGGTGAGTTCGCGGGCGTAGCCGCCCTCACCGGCCGCGTCGATCCCCAGATCCAGCCACTGCGCACCGACCGAACGCACCTGATCGGCGACCTCCGGGCGCACGTCGTATCCGGTGGTGCGACCGCCGAGACGCTTGGCGGTGGCCAGCGCCTGCAGACCGGCGACACCGACGCCGAGCACCAGCACGGTCGCAGGCTTGACGGTGCCCGCGGCGGTGGTGAGCATCGGGAAGTAGCGCGTCGACTCCGACGCGGCGACCAGCACCGCCTTGTAGCCGGACACGTTCGCCTGCGACGACAGTGCGTCCATCACCTGGGCACGCGAGATGCGCGGGATCGCCTCGACGGCGAACGCCTGCACCCCGGCCGCAGCGAGCGCGCCGATCTGGTTCTCCGCGTTGCGCGGCGCCAGGAACCCGATCAGGGTCTGCCCCGACCGCAGCCGCGCGACCTCCGCGTCCGACGGCGGCGCCACCTTCACCACGACGTCCGCGGCCCAGGCGTCACCGATCGTGGCACCGGCCTCGGCGTACAACTCGTCGGGAATCAGTGCCGCCTCGCCGGCACCGGCCTCGACGACGACGTCGAGACCCTTGCCGATCAGAGACGGAACAATCTTCGGGACCAGCGCGACGCGACGCTCACCGTCGTTCGTTTCGCGAACGACGCCGACGGTCGGACGACGCTGTGCCTCACTTCCCGTGCTCAATCCTTCGGTATCCAATTCCCCTGACTCCTGCTTCGAATGAGGGCCTCACCGCGAGGGCGGCGGGCTGCGTACATCGAGGCCACGGCAGTACACGCCGGCCCGATGAGCTAAAAGCAGACCTACCGTGGTGGCGACGACACTGCAACTGCTTGCTTTTGTCTGAATCGAGTCCGAACAAGGATGCAGTGTAAGAATTGTGATGCAGCTCACCTCACAGTACGAGCGTACCGCTGGTGAGTGCAAAGCCCGAGGAGGAGCCGATGGGACGTCGCACAGTCGATGTCGAGCGCGTCTACGACCACCCCGCAGACGAGGATGCGTTCCGTGTCCTGGTGGACCGTCTGTGGCCGCGGGGACTCCGCAAGGACGCGTTCCATTACGACGACTGGGCGAAGGACCTCGCACCCTCTGCAGAGCTGCGCAAGTGGTACTCGCACGACGCCGCGTTGTTCTCCGAATTCCGCACCCGTTACCTCCACGAGCTGAACACGGAGGCCGGGCGTGAAGCCGTCGCCCGGCTGGATCGCCTCGCCGACGGACGCCCCCTGGTGTTGCTCACCGCGACCCGCGATCTCGACCACAGCGGTGCCGTGATCCTCGCCGAGCATCTGCGGGAGGCCCGGTGACGGCCCGCGACCCCGACCTCGGCGGGGACCCGGTGTGCTGGCTCGATCGGGTGTGCCCGGAGTGCGGACTGTTCCTCGACGACCAGATCCTCGAGAACTCGGTCGGGCAGTGCCCACGCTGCGGTCACCCGCGCGACACCGGGCACACAGATCCCCTACCGTCACCGCAATGAGCGTTCCCTCCGAGATTCTCGGCCTGACCCGCGCCGCGCGCCGCGTCGCCGTCCTGACCGGCGCCGGCATGTCCGCCGAGAGCGGCGTCCCGACCTTCCGGGACGCGCAGACCGGCCTGTGGTCCCGGTTCGACGCCGCCGCCCTCGCGACCCCCGAGGCGTGGCACGCCGACGCGGAGACGGTGTGGGCGTGGTACCAGTGGCGCGTGGCGCTGGTCCGGAAGGTCGAACCGAACGCCGGGCATCTCGCGCTGGCCGCATGGGCCCGCGACACGGACGTCCACATCGTCACCCAGAACGTCGACGATCTGCACGAACGCGCCGGCAGCGTCGTCAGCGCGCACCTGCACGGCAGCCTGTTCGCGCCGCGGTGCGCCGACTGCGAGACCGCCGCCGAGCTTCCGGATCCGCCGGCCGAGCCGGTGGCGCGGCTGACGCCGCCGACGTGCAGCCGGTGCGGGGGCCGGGTCCGCCCGGGGGTCGTGTGGTTCGGTGAACTGCTGCCCCGCGCACCGTGGGAGACGGCGACCGAGGTCGTCGCCGATGCCGACCTGCTGCTCGTCGTCGGCACCTCCGGGATGGTGTACCCCGCCGCCGGGTTGCCTGCGCTGGCCCGCGACCGCGGCGTGCCGGTCGTCGAGATCGGGCCCGAGCCGACGGAACTCTCGGACCGGGTGAACCACGTGTGGCGCACGACGGCGGCGATCGGACTGCCCGCACTGGTTGCGGCGTTACAGTGACGATCGTGGGAGCCTGCGTGTTCTGCGACATAGTGGCCGGTACCGCACCGGCGCGGCGGGTGTTCGAGGACGAGACGGTCGTCGCGTTCCTCGACATCCGGCCGATCTCGCGCGGTCACGTCCTCGTGGTGCCCCGAGCCCACGCGGCCCGGCTCGAGGAACTCGCGCCGGACGACGGCGCGGCGATGTTCCGCATCGGGCAGCGCCTGGCACGGGCGCTGACCCGCTCGGACCTCACGCCCGACGGCACCCACCTGGTGCTCAACGACGGCCGGGCCGCGTTCCAGACCGTCGATCACGCCCACCTGCACGTGTTGCCGCGCTGGAACGGCGACAGGTTGCGCCTGGCGGCCGGACTCCTCCGGCGCCGCCCCGACGATCCGGACGCGGTCGCAGCCCTGATCCGCGCCGGACTGGACCGATTGGAAGCAGAGGATCCCCGTTGAGCACCGACCAGACTCCCGAAACCCCCGAATTTCCCGTCGAGAAGATCCGTTCGCTGCTGTTCGAGCAGTTCGCGGTCATCGACGATCTGATCGCCGACCTCGACACGGACACCTGGTTCACCCCGTCCACGCTGCCGGGATGGACCGTCAAGGACATCGTGGCGCACCTGATCGGCACCGAGTCGCTCCTCGCGGGCGACGAGACCCCGCACGTGGACATCGACGTGCACGCGCTCGGCCACGTGCACAACGAGATCGGCGCGCTCAACGAACGGTGGGTGGAGTCGATGCGCGGCACCCCGGGCAAGGCCGTCCTCGAGCGGTACCGGCAGATCGTCGCGCGCCGCCGCGACCAGCTCTCGACGATGACGCAGGAGTGGTTCGACGCGCCCGCGCAGACGCCGGCCGGTCCGGCGACCTACGGGCGGTTCATGCGCATCCGCGTATTCGATTGCTGGATGCACGAACTCGACATCAGGGACGCGCTCGGGATCCCCGGCGACGAGGGCGGTCCGCGCGCCGAGCTGGCGTTCGCCGAGATCGTCGGATCGCTGGCCTATGTCGTCGGCAAGCTCGGTAAGGCCCCGGACGGATCCCGCATCACGTTCGAGCTGACGGGCCCGCTCGCCCGCACCCTGCACGTGGAGGTCCACGGACGGGCCGCGCTCGTTCCCGCGCTGTCGGGCGAGGCCACCAGCACGATCACCCTGGATTCGGGACTGTTCGCGCGGCTCGCCGGTGGGCGCGTCCGCGCGTTCGACCACCTGGACGAGATCACCCTCGGTGGGGACACCACGGTCGGCCGGCGCATCGTCGACAATCTGGCGTTCACCATCTGACCGTTCCCCGATGCGCCTGTTCCTCTCGTCGTACCGTTTCGGCGCCGACCCGGCGGCCCTGCTGCGGGTGACCGGTCCGCCCGGGCCGATCGCGGTGATCGCCAATGCCGCCGACGCCTGGCCCGCACAGGCCCGGCAGTCGTCGCTGCACAGCGAGTTCGGTCCGCTGCGCGAACTCGGCTTCGATCCCGCCGAGGTGGACCTGCGCGACCATGTCGGCGACCCGGACTCGTTGCGCGCCAGTCTGTCCGGGTTTCCGGCGGTGTGGGTGCGCGGCGGCAACACGTTCGTGTTGCGGGCACAGCTCGCGAGGTCCGGCGGCGATGTCGTGCTCACCGACCTCGTCCGGTCCGGGGCTCTGGCGTACGCCGGGTACAGCGCCGGCGCGTGTGTGGTGACACCGACGCTGCGCGGCGTCGAGTTCTCCGACGACCCGGGCGAGGTCGAGCCGACGTGCGGGATCGCCCCGCAGTGGGACGGCCTCGGCCTGGTGGATTTCGCGATCGTGCCACACGCCGGTGGGTCGCCGCTGGACGACGGCGGCAGCCGCCTGGCCGTGGATCACCTGAAGCGCAACCACATCGCGTTCCGGGCGCTGACCGACGACGACACGATCGTTGTGGACACAACGGACGGAACGGATACTTCCCACTGCTAACATCCGACGATGGAGTCGCTGTCGGATCTGTTCAGCGCCGGTACCGCGCCCTGGTGGGCGGCACCGGTCGCTCTCGTCGTGGGAGTGGTACTCGGGGTCGTCGCCGCGCGCGGGGGCCGGAAGGCGTCCCGGCAGCCGGCGCCCGCGCCGGTGCTGCGCGCGACCGATCGTGCCCTGCACGTGCGGTTCCTCCAGGTCGCCGACAACATGCACAATCATCTCTTCGAGCTCGACCGCTCCGACCTGGCCGACGTCGAACTCGACGAGGCCCTGCAATCGGAGGACCCGCGTCTGCGGGCGATCGCGCGCGGCATCGTCGATCTCGACGCGATCGTGAACGAGATGCGGCTGACGGCACCGGATCCGGTGCTCGCCGCGGCGGAATCGGTGTTCGCGTTCCTGACCGCGGCGTCGAGCGACGGCATCGACGATCCGGACGGCTTCCGGGACCGGTACGTCACGGAGAAGCGCCGGTTCGTCGACGCGGTCCGCGCTACCCATCCCCCGGCGACAGCGCGTCCTTGAGGGCAAGCCCGCGACCGTGTCGTTACCGAAGTGACATGTGTGACTGATGTGACTGCTGTTACGTTGGCACGGCGTCGACTGTGCAGCACGACACCGGAGGTCCCATGCCCTCGTCCCTGCGACATCGTCTGGTTCTCGCCCTGCCCGTGACCCTCGCCGCGACCTGTGTTCTCGTGCTCGGCGGGACGGGACCCGCGTACGCCGCGTGCCCACCGGGCAGCGGCACCGGCAGCTCGGCGCCCGGGACCGGCAGTGCACTGCCCGGCACCGGGAGCACACTGCCCGGCATCGGCAGCGCGCTGCCAGGCAGCTCCGAGCCCGGCGTCACCCCGATCCCCTGGCTCAACGGGCAGGACGGCCGCCTCCCCCAGCTGAAGGGCACGACGACCGCGGTCGCGCACATGACCGGACTGATGGGCGACAACGACACCGTGCCCCGGTTCGGCGTACTCGGCACCGATCTCGGCATCATGTGGGACAACGGCGAGGGTCAGGTCCTCGCGGCTTTCGGAGACACGTTCGGGTTCAACCGCAATCCGTTCTGCGGACTCGTCGGCGATTGGCGCAGCAACATCCTGTTCCGCAGCACCGACCGGAACCTCTCCGACGGAATGAGCATCGACAGCGCTCCCCTGGACCGCCCGAACCATGCCCGCGAACTGATCGAGAGCCGCAAGGTCAACGGCGTCGAAATCACCACGATCCCCACCGCAGGCATCGCCGTCGACGGTGTCCAGTACCTCGATTTCATGTCGGTGCGCAGCTGGGGTGCCCCCGGCGAGTGGCACACGAACTTTTCCGCGCTCGCCTCGTCGACGGACAACGGCGAGACCTGGACGGTCCATTCCCTCACGGCACGTCTGAACGAATCCCTCAGCGGCAACGCCAACTTCCAGATGGGAGCGTTCGTCGAACACGACGGCTGGATCTACCGGTTCGGCACCCCGTCGGGGCGTAACGGTGCCGCGCACCTGGCCCGGG
The DNA here is from genome assembly GCF_048897285.1 of Rhodococcus sp. O3. NCBI lineage: Bacteria > Bacillati > Actinomycetota > Actinomycetes > Mycobacteriales > Nocardiaceae > Rhodococcus > Rhodococcus sp. O3. The sequence goes on along the minus strand of NZ_JBMBTE010000082.1, from coordinate 13,859 downwards.
TGCGGCCGGAATCGCTGCTCGACCCGCTCGCCTACGAGTACTGGGACGGCGTCGCCGCCTGGGTGCCGACCGATCCGAAGGCCGCGGGCGTCGTGATCCCCGGCCCGGTCAGCGAACTGTCCGTCGCCTACAACGGCCATCTCGGCGGGTTCGTGGCGCTCTACACCGACGCGACGAACTCGATCGTCGCGCGGACCTCCGCGTCGCTCGAATCCGGCTGGAGCGAACCGAAGGTGCTGGTGAGCAGCCGGGACGTGCCGAGCGTGTACGGCGCGTTCATCCACCCGTGGTCGTCGGGCAAGGACCTCTACTACCTGGCCAGCACGTGGTCGGACTACAACGTGATGCTGCTGCGCACCGACCTCGACGCGGCGAAGTTGCCGAAGCCGGTGGCACCGCCGCCGGTCGCACCACCGTCACCTGTCGCACCACTGCCGGTGACACCATTGCCGGTGGCACCACCGCCGTCGGCGTGACCGCACGTATCGTCTCGGCCATGGCAATCATCCATTCGAACGCCCGGTTGTCGCCGACGAAGGCCGAGATCCTCGCGGCGTGGGTGCCGTCGCAGCCGTGGGCCGCCGGTGCGACCGAACTCGACCGGATCGGCGGGTTCCGCTTCGACGATCCCGACGGCGAGGTCGGCGTCGAAACCCACCTGCTGCGCGCCGGGGACGGGCGGATCCTGCAGGTCCCGTTGACCTATCGCGCCGCTCCGCTCGACGACGCCGAGGACTCGCTGGTCGGCACGATGGAGCACACCGTGCTCGGGACCCGCTGGGTGTACGACGCGTGCGCCGACCCGGTGTACGTCGCCACGCTGGTCACCACGATTGCGACCGGCGGCGGCGCGGCCGAACTCGTCGATGCCACGACCGGCGCGACCATCGACGCCCCGGTGCAGGTGGCCGGCAGCGGATCCCCCGATGCACCGGTACCGGCCGTCGGCCGGATCACCCACACGAGCGACTCGACGACGACCACGGTGTCGGCGGGCGACGTCGAGATCGAGGTGCTGCGCGTGCTCGACGAGCAGGACGGACCATCCCGGCCGGGCGGCACCCTCACCGCCACGTGGCCGGGGCGCACCTCCCCCGCGGTCCTCGCGGTCGCGAAGGATGCCCGGTCGGTAGGGTGAATCCATGAGCCAGAACAACGACAATCGTCGCGTCGAGCATCTTCCCGAGCAGTCGCGTTTCGCTCTCTACATCGGTGACGCACTCGCCGGGTACGCCGAGTACACCCAGGTCGGCGACGTGCGGGACTTCGACCACACGGTCACCGAGCCGGAGTTCCGCGGTCAGGGCGTCGCCGGGGACGTCGTCCGCCATGCCCTGGACGCGACCCGCGCCGAGGGTCTGAAGATCGGGACCTCGTGCTCCTACGTCGAAAAGTTCGTCTCCGAGCATCCCGAGTACCGCAACTGATCGGTCCGGTCAGGCACACAACCGCAGACAAGAACGTCAGCCGCCCACGTCGGAATCGTGGGCGGCTGACGTTTTCGTGGACGCGATCGGTGAAGATTTACAAATCGCTCCATATGTCTAGACACTGGATGGTGTCGCGCGTAACGTCCACCACAGGGTGATCCACGTCATATGGAGGAGAAGACGGTGACGACACGCGACATCGACCGGCCGCAGCCGACACCTGCGCAGCAGTGGCGCGACCGCAAGCGATATCTGTGGCTACTCGGACTGGTCCCGCCCACCGCGATCTTCGTCGCGACCGCCCTCGTGTGGGCGTTCGGGCAACTCGGCTGGAGCGCCGTGGCTCCCGTGTGGTGGTGGATCGGCCCGCTCCTGGTCTACGTGATCCTGCCGATCCTGGACCGCTTCTTCGGCCCGGACGGCCAGAACCCGCCCGACGAGGTGATGGAACGCCTCGCCGCCGACCGCTACTACCGGTACTGCACCTACGCCTACATCCCGTTCCAGCTCCTCAGCCTCGTCTTCGCGTGCTACCTGTGGTCGGCGGAGAACCTCGGATGGCTCGGACTCGACGGCGGACTCGGCCTCGTGTCGAAGATCGGGCTGGCGATCAGCATCGGCGTGATGGGCGGCGTCGGCATCAACACCGCCCACGAACTCGGCCACAAGAAGGAGCAGCTCGAACGCCGGCTGTCGCGAATCGCGCTGGCGCAGACCTTCTACGGCCACTTCTACATCGAGCACAACCGCGGCCACCACGTCCGGGTGTCGACTCCCGAGGATCCGGCGAGCGCCCGTTTCGGCGAGTCGTTCTGGTCGTTCCTGCCGCGCAGCGTGTGGGGTGGGCTGAAGTCGTCGTGGCACCTCGAAAAGACGCGGCTGGAGCGACTCGGCAAGGGCCCGTGGACTCTCCGCAACGACGTCCTCTCCGCGTGGCTGCTGTCGGTGGCGCTGTTCACCGTCCTGGCCGTCGTGTTCGGGCCGATCGTGTTGCCGTTCCTGATCATCCAGGCGGTGTACGGCTTCTCGCTGCTCGAATCGGTGAACTACCTCGAGCACTACGGTCTGCTCCGCCGCCGCACCGAATCCGGCCGCTACGAGCGGTGCACGCCCGAGCACAGCTGGAACTCCGATCACATCGTGACGAACATCTTCCTGTACCACCTGCAGCGCCACAGCGATCACCATGCGAACCCGACCCGCCGCTACCAGACGCTGCGCAGCATGGACGGCGCCCCCAATCTGCCCAGCGGCTACGCGAGCATGGTCGGCCTGACCTACTTTCCGCCCTTGTGGCGCAAGGTGATGGACCATCGGGTCCTCGACCACTACGACGGCGACCTGTCCCGCGTGAACATCCAGCCGAGCAAACGCGAGAAGATTCTCGCCCGATACGGCCGGGCCGGCTGATGGCCGCGTACGAATGCCCGGTGTGCAACTACGTGTACGACGAGGCCGCCGGCGCACCGCGTGAAGGATTCCCGGCCGGCACCGCGTGGGCGGCGGTTCCCGACGACTGGTGCTGCCCCGACTGCGGGGTCCGCGAGAAGATCGATTTCGAACCGAAAGGCGCCTGACATGACTACCGACTACCGGCTGTTCCGTTGCCTCGTCTGCGGTTTCGAGTACGACGAGGCAGCCGGCTGGCCCGACGAGGGCATCGAGCCGGGCACCCGCTGGGAGGACATTCCCGACGACTGGTCGTGCCCGGACTGCGGTGCCGCCAAAGCCGACTTCGAAATGGTCGAGATCGTCCGGCGCTAGCTGAAACCCATCACCCGGTCGCCCCACATCTCCCGCAGATGCCCGTCCGGGTCGGGGACGACGGAATCGGTGCCGTCGAGCACGAGGGTCATGCGGGTCTCGGCCGTGTACGGCGCCCAGTGCCGGGACCCGTCGAGTGCGGCGGGCACGCCGTGGTGCGCGAACGCCGTCCAGCGTCGCCGGATCCGGCCGGACAGCTCGGTCGCGGCCTTCCGTCCACCCAGCCAGAACGTCGGGTCGCGGCCGAGTGTGCCGAAATTGCCGAAGACATACGGAAGTTCGGTGGCGTGTCCCGCTCCGATGCGTGCCGCACGGAGCGCCGGCGTCGCGTGGTCGAAGCGGTACACCCAGGTCGGCGAATGGGCGCTGTGCGCGTCGGCGATCCACAACACCGGCATCCGGAAACCCGCGTCCCGCGAAAGTGCCATCGCGCCACTCGGTTTCGTCTCGGCCGGATAGGCCGCGAGGATCTCCTGGACCCGCTCGGGCGGCAGGTCCGCCCCGTCCGCGGCCAGAGCCGCGAACATGGCCTGCACCGCGGTGTCGTCGATCGGCATCAGCGGGGACTTCATCCACCGGAAGATCGACGGCTCGTCCCGGTTCGATCCGATGATCAGCGGGATCCGGTGCGACAGGCCCTTCTGGAACGCCGCCACCGGATACTTCGGCACCAGGTCCCGGTCGACGACCGGCGCCAACGCCAGCGTCCCCGGCACCTTCATCGGGACTTCGTGAGCCAGCACGTCCCCGGCCGCGGTGAGCTGTTCGTGCGGCAGATCGCGCAGCTTCGCCACCCGAGACCTCGGAACGTCGAGGATCTCCAGGAACCGCTCGGCGACGGTCGCCGCGCGCTCGCGGCCGTACGCCGACGTCGCCGGCGGCGACTGGGCGATCGCCGCGTGGAACAGCCCCTCGGCGCGCGGCACCGTCATCAGCGTCGTGATCGAGCAGCCGCCGGACGATTCCCCGAAGACCGTCACCCGCGTCGGGTCGCCGCCGAACGCCGAGATGCAATCGCGTACCCATTCGAGGGCCGCGATCTGGTCGCGCAGCCCCAGGTTCGATTCGAACGTCGAGTCCGCCGTCGAGAACGACGACAGGTCGAGGAATCCGAGTGCGCCCAGCCGGTAGTTGAGGGTCACGACCACGACGTCGCCGGACTCGCACAGCTGCCGGCCGTCGTAGATCTTCTGCCCGGAATAGCCGAGGATGTAGGCGCCACCGTGGATCCACACCATCACCGGGCGCGGCTCACCGTCCGGCTCGGGCGCCCAGATGTTCAGCGAGAGGCAGTCCTCCCCGACCGTCAGGCCGGGAGTGATCGGGATCGGATTGTCGCGGCCCTGCGGCGCGATCGGCCCGAAGTCGCGGCAGTCGCGGACCCCGGCCCACGGTTCCGGCGGTTCGGGGGCACGGAAACGCAGGTCACCCCCGGCCGGCGCCGCATACGGAAGTCCCTTCCACACGAACACCGATCCGTCCCGGTACCCGCGGGCCGAACCGTACTTGCAGTCGATCGTGAGTGTCTCGGGTTCCACGTGACCTCCCGTTTCCCGGCGACTGTCGCCAAGGTACCAACTGTCTGCACACTCGGTGCACAGACCGGTGGTCGCTTCTAGTCGACGACCGCCTCCGCTTCGACCGACTCGTCGGGCAGCACCTCGTCGGAGAGGGGCACGAGAAAGCCGATGTGCGCGAAGTAGGTCACGTACCAGGCGAGCACCTCGTCGTCGACCACCGGGCACTCGATGCCGGAGTCCGCGAGCGCGCGGCGCGCGTTCTCGTCGTCGAAGTCCTCCGCCTCGGACAGGCCCTGCGCGAACTCGCCGGCGACCAGCACCGCGCGGGTGAGGCTGTCGTCGCCGCGCTCGGCCAGCGTCTGCGAGGTCGCGATCAGCGTGGACGCGAACACCTCGTCGGTGACCGGCCGCAGCGTGAAGCCGTGTGCCCGCAACCGCGCCACGATGTCCTCCGCGGCGACGCGGCGCCGGTTGACGAGGTGGAAGTTCCCGCCCACGGTCGACGGATCGAGCGCGAGCGCGACCAGTGCCGACGCGACGTACGTGACGGGGACGAGCGCGACCGAGCCGACCGCCGACTCCGGCACCATCCGCAGCGCCACCATCGCGCGCACCACGTTCCAGAACGCGTCGTCGGTTCCGGCCGCCCCGGACACGGTGTCGCCGCTGATCAGACCCGGCCGGTAGATCGAGACGGGGATGCCGCGGCGCCGCGCGACGGCGACGAGTTCCTCGGCCACCCACTTGCTGCGCACATAGCCCGACTCCATGACCCGCTCGCTCGGAAGCCGGTCGTCCTCGCCCACCACTCGCGGTGTGCCGTCCTCGGACGCGGGCACGGCGGTGTCGGTGAGCACCGACCCGGTGGAGACGAAGTGCACGGGCTTGACCGTCCCGGTGACGGCGAGACGGAGGATCTCCTCGGTGCCGGACACGTTCGCCGCCCGCATCCTGCTGTACGGCTCGATGTGATTGACGCGGGCACCGTTGTGCACGATGACGTCCACGCCGCGGGCGAGATCGTCGAACTCGGTGTCGGACAGCCCGAATCGCGGCTGCGCCAGGTCGCCCGGCACCACCACGATCCGGCCGCGGTAGTACTCACGCCACAGCCCGAACGCGCGCATCCCCGCCTCGATGCGGTCGAGGCCCTCCTCCTCGGAGGCCGTCCGCACCAGGCACCACACGCGCATGCCGCTGTGCGAGAGCAGATCCCGCAGCAGGTAGCGGCCGAGGAATCCGGTGGCTCCGGTCAGCAGGACACGGCGGCCGTCCGGTCGTGCCGCCGGGATCCCGTCCGGGACGATGTCCGCGGCGAGTTCGAGATCGCCCTCCCACTCGGCGGCGGGCGCGGCCTCCTGCGCTCCGGCCTCGATCAACCGGGCGAGCCGGTAGACCGGTGCGTGCTCGAACAACTGCGGCACCGTGACCTCGACGCCGAAGCGCTCGGTCACCGCGGCGGCCAGCGACAGGATCAGCAGCGAGTGCCCGCCGAGTTCGAAGAAGTCGTCGTCCGCACCGACCTGTTCGACGCCGAGCAGCCGGGCGTAGATCTCCGCGACGCCCTGCTCGTACCGGGTCGACGGGGCCCGGAACGGACGCGCCGCCACCGACGGCACCGGCAGTGCCCGCCGGTCCAGCTTGCCCGACGGGGTGAGCGGCAGTTCGTCGAGCACCACGATCGCCGCCGGCACCATGTGCGCGGGCAACCGGGAGGCAACGGTGCGCAGCAGTTCCTGTTCGTCGAGGACGGTCTCCGCGGCCGGCACGACGTAGGAGACGAGTCGCGGTGCCGTGTCCCGTCCCACCGTCACCGCCGCGGCGACCGCGTCGTCGGCCCGGAGCGCGGCGTCGATCTCTCCGAGTTCGATGCGCAGCCCGTGGATCTTGATCTGGAAGTCGGCGCGTCCGTGGTAGACGAGTTCGCCGGTTGCGGTGCGGCTCACCACGTCCCCGGTGCGGTACATCCGCTCGCCCCACCCACCGTGGGGGTCGGCGACGAACCGGGCCGCGGTGAGCGCGGGCCGCCGGTGGTAACCGCGGGCGAGCGCGTCACCGACCAGATACAGCTCGCCGGGAACACCGGCCGGCACCGGCCGCAGCCGGGGATCGAGCACCAGATGTCCGGCTCCGCGCACCGGATGGCCCAGTGCCACAGGAACGTCCGGCGACAACGGACCGGCGGTGTGCGTCATGATCGTCGCCTCGGTGGGTCCGTACGCGTTGAACACGGCGCGACCACCGGCCGACCATCGCCGGACCACGTCGCCGGTCACCGCTTCCCCACCGGTGACGAGAACCCGGCAATCGTCGAGATCGTCCGGGTCGACGGTCGCGGCGACCGACGGGGTGAGGAACGCGTGGGTGACGGCCCGGTCCCGCATCAGCGCGGCGAGCGCGGCGCCGCCGTACGCGTGCGCGGGCGCGACGACGACGGTCGCGCCGGCCGACAGCGCGAAGACCTGCTCGAGGACGGACGCGTCGAAGCTCGGCGAGGCGACGTGCAGCACCCGGGACCGTGCATCGAGCCGGTACCGTTCGCGCACCTCCACACACAGGTTGTAGAGACCGGTGTGGGTGACGGTCACGCCCTTCGGGGTGCCGGTCGAGCCGGAGGTGTAGATCACGTAGGCGACGTCGTCCGGATGCACCCGGGGGAACTCGTCCGGATCGACATCGGAATCGGTTGCAGCTGGGCTTGTTTCGTCCTCGTCGTCGAGCACGAGCCAGTGCGGTCCCTCCGGCAGCACCGGACGGTGCTCGGCCAGGGTCAGGCCCACCCGCGCACCGGAATCGGTGACCATGTGCGCGAGCCGGTCCGCGGGATAATCGACGTCGACGGGGACGAACCCGGCGCCGCTCCGCGCGACCGCCCACATCGCGAGGATCGATTCGGTGGACCGGGGCACCGCGACCAGCACGAGATCGCCTCGGCCGACGCCGTGTTCCCGCAGGATCCGCGCCCACCGGCGCGCCGCGGCGTCGACGTCGGCGTAGGTCAGCGCGGTATCGCCGCTCACCACCGCGACCGCGGTCGGGTCGGCGGCGGCCGCGTCGAGCAGCTCCGGCAGCGTCTGCGGCCGCAGTCCGATCCGCCGGCCCGACGCGAGCACCCCGGCCCGCTCGTCGGGCGAGAGGATCTCGACGTCGCCGACCGCCGTATCCGGGGCGCCGGTGACGGCGTCGAGGATCCGCACGAGCCGCTCGGCCAGCACCTCGACGGTCGCCGCGTCGAACAGGTCGGTGGCGTAGCCGATCCCAAGGGACAGCGCGCCGGTGTCGTCGGCGGCCTCCCCGATCGCGAACTCCAGATCGAACTTCGACAGGTGCGTCTCGACGGGGAATTCGGCGACGGTCAGGTCCGGCAGCGTGAGCTCCTGCCGGGCGAAGTTCTGGTAGGCCAGCGCCACCTGGAACAAGGGATGGCGCCCCGGCGACCGCTCGGGTTCGAGCACCTCGACGAGCCGCTCGAACGGGATCTCCGAGTTCGCCTGTGCGCCGAGGTCGATGTCCCGAACCCGGGACAGGAACGCGGTGAACGACTCGGCGGGGTCGATCTCGGTGCGCAGCACGACCGTGTTGACGAACATGCCGACGAGATCGTCGAGGACCGGGTGACCGCGGCCCGCCGACGGGGTGCCGACGGCGAGGTCGGTGGAGCCGGACAGCCGGGACAGCAGCAGCGCCAGCGCGGCGTGCACGACCATGAACGGGGTCGCACCGTGTCGCTCGGCCGTCGCGTCGATCGCGGCGCGGGTGGCGGCCGGGATCGTCGTGTGGATCCTGCCGCCGCGGCCGGATCCCGTTGCGGGCCTGCGCCGATCACTGGGCAGGTCGAGCTGGGCGGGCAGTCCCGCCAGGCGCTCCCGCCAGTAGGCCAGTTTGCGGCTGTGCGCCGATTCGGGATCGGATTCGTCGCCGAGCATCTCCCGCTGCCACAGCGCGAAGTCCGCATACTGCACGGGCAGCGGTTCCCGGTCGGGTGCCTGCCCGGCGACGCGGGCGGTATAGGCCGCCATGAGGTCCCGGATCAGCGGGGCCACCGAGAAGCCGTCCGCCGCGATGTGGTGGACGACCACCGCGAGCACGTACTCGTCGTCCCCGGCGCGCAGCAGCCGAGCCCGCACGGGTACCTCGGCGGTGACGTCGAATCCGGCACCGGCGAGGGCGGTGAGCTCCTCGTCGAGCCGGTCCGCGGGCACGTCGAGGATCGGCAGCTGCGGGCGTGCCTGCTCGACCGGCAGCACGACCTGCAGGCCGGTGCCGTCCACCTCGGGATAGACCGTACGCAGCACCTCGTGCCGCGCCACCACGTCACCGAACGCCTCACCCAGCGCGTCGACGTCGAGAGTTCCCGACAGGCGGACCACCAGCGGGATGTTGTGCAGCCCCGAACCGCGGTCGAACCGGTTGAGGAACCACATCCGCGACTGCGACCAGGACAGCGGGACCTGCTCCGGCCGCGGGCCGGCGACCGGACCGGCGACGGCAGCCGCAGGCTCGGAATCCTCCAGCAGCGCAGCCAATTCGGCGACGGTGCGGGTGTCGAACAGCGACCGGACGGTCACCTCGACACCCAGTTCGTCGGCGAGTCGCGCCGCTACCTGCGTGGCGGTCAGCGAGTTCCCGCCGAGTGCGAAGAAGTCGTCCTGTGCCCCGACGGTCTCGGCGCCGAGGACCGCGGCGAACACGTCCGCGACGATCCGCTCGATCTTCGTTGCGGGCGCGACGAATTCGCGGGTCTCGAACACCGGGGCGGGCAGGGCCGCACGATCGAGCTTGCCCGACGCGGTGACCGGGAAGTCGTCCACGACGACGATCGTGTCCGGCACCAGGTGGGCGGGCAGCACCCGGACGAGCGCGCTGCGCAGGGCGCCGGGATCCACCTCGCTCGCGTTCTCGGCCGGTACCGGCACGACGTACGCGACGAGCCGATCACCGGCGTCGGCGTGGTGGACGGTGGCGACCGCGCGCGCGACCTCGGAACGGTTCAGCAGAGCCGATTCGATCTCGCCGAGTTCGATGCGCACGCCCCGGATCTTGACCTGGGAGTCGGTGCGGCCCAGGTAGACGAGCTGTCCCTCGGGGGTCCACTTCACGCTGTCGCCCGTGCGGTACAGACGCGCGCCGGGCGGGCCGAACCGGTCGGCGACGAACCGTTCGGCCGTCAGGTCCGGCCGGCCGTGATAGCCGCGGGCCTCCTGCACGCCGGACAGGTACAGCTCACCCCGGACCCCGACCGGGACGGGATGCATCCGCGAGTCCAGCACCACGGCACGGGTGTTCCACACCGGCCGGCCCATCGGCACCGGCCGCGTCGCCAGGTACGGCATCGGCGGCACCAGCGCCGAGGTCGCGTGCACCGTGAACTCGGTGGGCCCGTAGAGGTTGTGCACGGCCGCACGGGACACCGCCCGGAACGCGCCGACGGTCGCGGCAGGCAGCGCCTCACCGGCCACGGCGACCGCGCGCAGCGTGCGCAGCGCCGCCGGATCGGGCACCGTCGTCGCGAACACCGACAGCATCGAGGGCACGAACGAGGTGAGGGTGACCGCGCGGCGGCCGATGATGTCGGCGAGCTGCCGCGCATCGCGGTGCGCATCCGGCGCGGCGACGACCATCCTGGCTCCGGATGCCAAGGGCGCGAACATCTCCCACACCGAGACGTCGAATGTGGCCGGAGTCTTCCACAGGACGGTGTCGGCGACGCTGATCCGGAACAGATCCGCGATCCACAGCAGCTGGTTGACCACCGCCCGATGCGGGACGGCGACGCCCTTCGGCTCACCGGTCGAGCCCGAGGTGAACAGCACGTACGCGGTGTTGTCGGGACGCAGCGGCGCGAGCCGCTCCGAGTCGTGCAACGGCGCACCGCTCAGGTCGGGGAAGTCGCCGATCCGCAGCACGGGCACCGCCCGGTCCTCATCGCTCCACTCCACCGTGGAGCCGACGAGCACCGCCACGGGCCGGGCCGCGGCGAGCACCCGTTCGGTGCGCGCGGCGGGCTGATCGGGATCGACGGGCACGTACGCTCCGCCGGCGTGCAGAACCGCATGGACCGCCACCAGCAGCTCGACCGAGCGCGGTGCGACGACCGCGACGGTGCGCTCGGGTCCGACCCCGGCCGCGACGAGCCGGCGGGCCAGCCGGTGCACCCGGGCGGCGAAATCCGCGTAGGTCAGGATCCCGTCGTCGTCGACGACGGCCTGCAGATGCGGAGTGCGCGCGGCCTGCGCATCGAGCAGCCGCGGTACCGTGGCCGGCGGCACCGGCCGGTCCGTCGAGTTCCAGCGACCCAGCACGGTGCCGAGTTCGGCCCGATCCAGGAGCCGGTGATCGCCGACGGCACGGTCCGGGGCGGCGGTGGTTTCGGCGAGGATCCGCACGAAGCGCCGCACGAACCCGGCGACCGTGCCTTCGTCGAACAGGTCCGTCGCATACGCGACCTCACCGAACATGCCGCCCGGCTCGTGGTCGTCGCCGAGGCGCTCGGCGAGCGTGACCTGCAGGTCGAACTTCGCCCGCCGGGTCGGGACCTCGACCGTGGTGACGGTCAGCGACGGAAGCTCGAGCTGCGTCGCGTCGAGGTTCTGGAAGGCGAGCATCACCTGGAACAACGGGTGGTAGGCCTGCGTCCGGGCCGGTGCGAGGTCGTCGACGATGCAGTCGAACGGCACGTCCTGGTTGCCGAACGCCTCCAGGTCGATGTCGCGCACGCGGCTCAGCAACTGCGTGAACGACTCCCCCGCGTCGATCGGGGTGCGCAGCACGAGCGTGTTGACGAACATGCCGACGAGGTCGTCGAGGCCCGCGTCACCGCGACCGGCGGACGGGGTTCCGACGGCGACGTCCGCGGTCCCGGACAGCCGCGCGAGGAGCACGGCGAGCGCCGCGTGCACGACCATGAACTCGGTGGTGCCGGTCGCGCGGGCCAGGTCCACCACCGCGCGGTGGACGTCCGCCGGAATCTCCACGGGCACCGCGGCACCGGACTGGGACGCCACCGCCGGCCGCGGCCGATCCGTGGGGAGCTCCAGCCGGTCCTGCAGGCCGGCCAGTTGTTTGCGCCAGTAGGCGAGCTGCTGCGCCATGAGCGAATCCGGCTCGCCGGCATCTCCGAGCCGATCACGCTGCCACAGTGCGTAATCCGCGTACTGCACCGCCAGCGGGAGGCGTTCGGGCGCCACTCCCGTGGTGCGGGCGCCGTAGGCCCGCATCAGGTCGCGGGTGAGTGGTCCCGCCGAGAATCCGTCGCCGGCGATGTGGTGGACGACGACGACGAGAACGTGCTCGTCATCCGCCACCCGCAGCAGGTGGATGCGCACCGGGGCGGCCTCGGCGATGTCGAAGCCCTCCGACACGAGTGCGTCGATCCGGGCCGGAACCTCGTCCGGGGCCACGGTCTCGACCGGCACGGCACGCTGGGCGGCACCGATCGGAAGCACCAGTTGCGTGCCTTCGCCGTCGACCTCCGGGTAGGCGGTGCGCAGCACCTCGTGCCGCTCGACGAGGTCGCCGACGGCCTGCTGCAGCGCTTCGACGTCGAGGTCGCCGGTCAGGCGGACCACGAGCGGGATGTTGTAGAGGGACGAGCCCGGATCGAGGCGATCGAGCACCCACAGCCGTGTCTGCGACGGCGCCAGCGGCACCGGATACGGCCGTGGTCCGGCGACCAGCGGTCCGTCGGTCCGGTCGTCGCCGGGCGTGCGGTCCAGCAACCGCGCCACCTCGACGACGGTCGGTGCGTCGAAGAAGTCCTGGACGGACAACGGGCGGCCGACTCGGGCCGAGATGCGCGAGACCGCGCGGACCGCGGCGAGCGAGTTGCCGCCGAGCGCGAAGAAGTCGTCGTCGCCGCCGACCCGGTCCCGCCCGAGCATCTCGGCGAACACCGCGGCCACCGCCGTCTCGGTGGCCGTCTCGAGCGGGCGGTCGTCACCGGTCTCTGCGGGGGTCTCGGGCGCGGGCAGCGCCGCGCGGTCGAGCTTGCCGCTGGTGGTGAGCGGGAACTCGTCGAGCACGCAGTACGCGGTCGGGACCATGTAGTCCGGCAGCGACGCGGAGAGCGCGGCGACCAGCGCATGCTCGTCCCACGTGGCGCCCGGGTGCAGCCGCACGTACGCGACGAGGCGATCGCCCAGGGCCTCGTCGGTGTGCACGCGCACGGCTGCCTGGGCGATGCCGTCCTGCCGGGTGAGGGTCTCCTCGATCTCACCCAGCTCGATGCGCAGTCCGCGGATCTTGACCTGGAAGTCGCTGCGCCCGAGGTATTCCAGCTCGTCCGAGCGGGAACGCACCACGAGGTCGCCGGTCCGGTACATGCGTTCGCCGGGGGCCCCGTAGGGATTGGCGACGAACCGTTCCGCGGTCAGGTCCGGCCGGGCGACATATCCGAGCGCCAATTGTGTTCCGGCCAGGTACAATTCGCCCTGCGCGCCGGCCGGAACCCAGTTCAGGGCGCTGTCGAGGATCAGCAGGTCGGTGTCGGCGATGGGCGCACCGATCGGCACCGAGTCGAGGTCGGCATCGGTGACCTCGTGATGGGTCACGTCGACGGCCGCCTCGGTGGGCCCGTACAGGTTGTGGACCGTGACGCCTGGGAGCAGTTCCCGGACCAGTACGGCGATGCGCGCCGGCAGTGCTTCCCCGGATGCGAACAGGTACCGGAGGGAGGTGAGCGAATCGAGCTCGGCCTCGGCGACGAACACCGCGAGCATGGACGGCACGAAATGCGCGACGGTGACCCCGCGGTCGCGCATGAGATCCGCGAGGTAGCGCGGGTCCCGGTGCCCGTCGGGCGCGGCGACGAGGAGACGTGCGCCGGTCTGCAACGGCCAGAACAACTCCCACACGGACACGTCGAAGGTGACGGGAGTCTTGTGCAGCACCACGTCGGCGGATCCGAGCCGGTACTGCTCCTGCCGCCAGCGCAGGTTGGTGACGATCGCCTCGTGGGTCACGGCCACGCCCTTGGGCCGGCCGGTGGATCCGGAGGTGAAGATGACGTAGGCGGTGTCGGCGGCGCGCTGGGGCCGGCGGCGGTCGGCATCGGTGAGCGGTTCCGCCGATTCCGATCCGAGGTCGAGTGCCGTCACGTCGAGCACCGCGATCCCGTCCGCGGGCACCGGCGCAGCGGTCTCGGTGA
>NZ_JBMBTE010000081.1:0-23727 GCF_048897285.1 Rhodococcus sp. O3 | reverse complement strand
CGTCGACGTCCGTGACACCCAGCGCGGCCGACGTCGCGTCGCTCAGCACGAGAACGGCGCGGTCCTGGGCGCTCGCGTAGTCGGCGACCGTCAGGTCGGTGGGCAGCGCCCGGCCGAGCGCGGTGAACACGTCCTCGGCGTCCGTCTGTGGGGCGGACGGGTCGAAGCGGCGGAGCAGCCGGCCCGTGTAGCCGGGGACGAGCGTGACCTCGGCGGAGTCCAGCGCGGCGAGGTCGCCCGTATCGCGGACCGTCACGTCGATCCCGGTGCGGCGCAACGCGCCCGCGTAGAGATGGGCGAGGAGCTCGCCGTCGGTCTCGGTACCGGTGCCGACGACCACACCGGACGGTCCGGGGGCCTCGTCGAGGACCGGTGACGCGCACCCGGCGACCGCCGCTGCCGCGATCGCCGCCGTTGCGGCCAGGGTTCTTCCCGACCGTGTCGTGCGCTTCGAGTTCGTGGTCACCGTGCCATCCTCGCGCACCGTCCGCAACGCCGAACGCCCCGGTCCGGAAGCCTTGGTGCGGGCTCCGTCCGGGGCGTGCGGTGCGATGCCGCTAGTCGGTGACACCCTCGGCCCTCGCCGCGGCCGCGACGGCCTCGGCGACGGCGGGTGCGACGCGCGGATCGAGCGGGCTCGGAACGATCTTGTCCACAGCCAACTCATCGCCGACAACCGAGAGGATGGCCTCGGCGGCAGCGAGCTTCATGCCCTCGGTGATGCGGCGGGCACCGGCGTCGAGGGCACCCTTGAACACACCGGGGAAGGCCAGCACGTTGTTGATCTGGTTCGGGAAGTCGCTGCGGCCGGTCGCGACGATCGCGACGTGCTTGCTCGCGACCTCCGGGTGGATCTCCGGATCCGGGTTCGACAGCGCGAACACGATCGCGTCGTCGGCCATGGTCGCGACGATCTCCTCGGGCACGGTGCCGGCGGAGACACCGACGAACACGTCGGCTCCGTCGAGAGCCTCGATGAGGCCGCCGTGGCGTCCGGCCGGGTTGGTGCGCTCGGCGAGATCGGCCTTGATCGGGCCGAGGTCGGAGCGCTCACGCGAGACGATGCCCTTCGAGTCGAGCACGACGACGTCGGTGGCACCGGCGGCGAGCAGGATGTTGGTGCAGGCGACACCGGCTGCACCGGCGCCGGAGACGACGATGCGCAGGTCGGCGATGCTGCGCTTCTGGACCTTGACGGCACCCATGAGCGCGGAGAGCACCACGATGGCGGTGCCGTGCTGGTCGTCGTGCATGACCGGGCAGTCGAGGGCCTCGATGACGCGCTTCTCGATCTCGAAGCAACGCGGGGCCGAGATGTCCTCGAGGTTCACGGCGCCGAAGCTCGGACGCAGCCGGATCAGGGTCTCGACGATCTCGTCGGGGTCCTTGGTGTCGAGCACGAGCGGGATCGAGTTCAGGCCCGCGAACTTCTTGAACAGCGCGGACTTGCCCTCCATCACCGGCAGCGAGGCGCGCGGCCCGATGTCCCCGAGACCGAGCACGGCGGTGCCGTCACTGACGACGACCACCAGGCGGTCGGTCCAGGTGTAGCGGGCGGCGAGGGTCTCGTCGGCGGCGATCGCGCGGCTGACCTGCGCGACACCCGGGGTGTACGCGATCGACAGGTCCCGCTGGTTCTCGAGCGGCGACGTGAGCTCGACGGACAGCTTGCCGTCGATGTGCGCGTCGAAGATCTCTTCGTTGGTCAGTTCGACCTTGCTGGGCGTTGGTGCGTCGGACACGATAGACACGATGACACTCCTGCTTGTTCCGTGACCACCCAGGTCGCGGTTACTGCGAAGTAGCTGCGACGATTTACCATTCGTTCGCAGGTGCTTCGCCAAGGACAAATTCTGTGAAGCATCCGGGCGCGATCACGATTACCGCTGTACTACGCTGTACGACTTCCGGAGCGTGATGGCGCCGTGGCTGGTGAGCCCTGGCGACGAGCCCTTGTACAGGGGTCTGCCATCGTCCGGCATCGGGGGGTATCTCCGGCGCCGGATTGGACGCAAGTTTGCCACCTTCACAACGGAACAATCAAATCGCCACACATTGCGAAGCTCTCACTTTTCGAGCGTCCCACCTGTGAGTTTCGACGAAACCGGGGGTCTTGTCCACGTAACGGACGAATTACTCCCGAGTAGCAGGGAAGATACGCGGAGTCATCCCCACCACTGCGTAAACATCAGGAAAGCCGAAGTGACGAACACCACAGCAGAACCGGGCAGAGCGGACAGTCCACGACGGCGGTCCGCGGAGATCTGAGCAGCAATCACGACGATTGCGGCCACCACGTGAGCCGCGACGGACTCGACGCCCGGTCCCGGCACTCCCCGATCCCCGGCGAGGTACTGGGCGCCGCCGACGACCAGGGCGAGGATCACGACCGCGCCGCACACCAGTCCGGACAACATCCGCACCGCGCGCACGGCGACGTTGTCCCGCCGCCGGGGACGATCGAACACCTCCGTCGGCGAATCCGATGCATCGTAGTACTCGTGGCAGTAGTACTCATCGTCGTAGTACTCGCTGTCGTAACTGCCCGCGGCGTAGTGCCGGTCGTCGTAGTCGTCCCCGTACGACTCGCCGCCCCGCCGGCCCCACGCACTCATCCGACGACCACCTCGACACCCGAGGCACGCGCGATCAGTTCCTCGAGCGCCGCCGGGTGCGTCGTGAACCGGCCGATCCCGATGTCCTTGTTCGCGCCGTGGTAGTCCGACGACCCGGTGACGAACAGCCCGAGGTTCGCCGCCATGTCCCGCATCAGCCGCACGTCCGCATCATTGTGATCGGGATGCTCGGCCTCGAGCCCGCCGAGCCCGTGGTCGACGAGTTCCTCGACGTGGTCGAGCGCCAGCAACCTCCCGCGCGCCCGCGCGCGGGCGTGCGCGAGCACCGTCACTCCCCCGGCGGCCTCGACCATGCGCACCGCGTCCTCGAGGGCGGTGTCGTCCTTGGGCACGTAGTAGCGGCCCCGCGGCGACAGCAGATCGGTGAAGGCCGCGCCCACCGTCGGAACCACCCCGGCCTCGACCAGCGCCCGCGCGAGGTGGGGTCGCCCCGCCACGGGACCCGCCGCCTCGACGACGCTCTCCGGATCCAACGGCAGGCCGTCCTCGGCCATCCGGTACGCCATCGCACGGATCCGCCCGACCCGCTCCGAACGGAGTCGTTCCCGTTCCGCGGCGAACACCGGGTCGGCGGGATCGAACAGGTACGCGAGCAGATGCACCGCGACCGGATGCCCGTCCTCACCGCGGCCGGTGCACGACATCTCCATCCCGCGCACCAGCGTCAGACGGGACGGCAGCGCCGCGACCGCCTCGTCCCAGCCCGCGGTCGTGTCGTGATCGGTGAGCGCAACGACGTCCAGCCCCGCCGCCGCGGCGACCCGGACCAGGTCCGCCGGCGTGTCCGTTCCGTCGGAGGCCGTCGAATGGGAATGCAGATCGATGCGCACCCCTCCAGTTTGTCAGGCGACAGCAGAACAACAGCTCAGGGCAACGACTCGAGCGGCGTCCGCGGGCGGGTTAGCATGGCCGGGCCGAGCTGCCGCGCGGAAGGGAACCGATGCCGAACCTGCCGTCCCGCCGCGACGCCGACCCCCGAGCCGTCCCCGTCCCCGCCGAAGAGGCCGTCGTCGACTGCGCGGTCTACGTCGACGGCAGGCGCCTGCCCGGCCGGTACACGCACGCGGACGCGCTCGCCGAGGTCCGCAGCCGCGGCGAGGGGTTCATCTGGCTGGGATTGCACGAACCCGACGAGCACCAGATGACGAGCGTCGCCCGGACGTTCGGGCTGCACGAGCTGATGGTCGAGGACGCGGTGCACGCGCACCAGCGGCCCAAGCTCGAGCGCTACGACGACGTGCTGTTCCTGGTGCTGCGCACCGTCAACTACGTCGAGCACGAATCGGTGACGACCACCAGCGAGATCGTCGAGACCGGCGAGATCATGATCTTCACCGGCCCCGATTTCGTGGTGAGCGTGCGGCACGGCGATCATTCCGGCCTGTCCGACGTCCGGCACCGGCTGGAGCAGTCGCCCGACCGGCTCGCGCTCGGGCCCGCGTCGGTGCTGCACGCCGTCGCCGACTACGTGGTGGACAGTTATCTGGCGGTGACCACCCTCGTCGAACCGGACGTCGACGACCTCGAGGAACTCGTCTTCACGCCCAGCACCCGCATCGCCGTCGAACAGATCTATCTGCTCAAGCGCGAGATCGTGGAGCTGCGCCGCGCGGTGGTCCCGCTCGCCGCGCCGCTGCAGCAGCTCACCCGGGGACCGGGCCACCCGATCCCGAAGGACGTGCGCCGCTACTTCCGGGATGTCGCCGACCATCACACCACCGTCGCCGAACGCATCGCGACGTTCGACGAAACGCTGAGCACCCTGCTCGACGCGGCGATCGCGAAGGTCACCGTGCAGCAGAACACCGACATGCGGCGTATCTCCGCGTGGGTCGCGATCGCGGCGGTCCCGACGATGATCGCCGGCATCTACGGCATGAACTTCGACCGGATGCCCGAATTGCACTGGGAGTACGGCTACTACATGGTCGTCGGGGTGATCGTGGTGATCACCGTCGCCCTGTTCCTGACGTTCCGGCGCAACAAGTGGCTGTGACGGAAGCGCTGCTCGACCGTTCCTCCACGGTGCCTGAGGACCGCCGGGAGCGTGTGCGCCTGGTCCTCGGGGTCGGGTTCGCGCTCGTCGCCGTGCAGGTGGCGATCCGCGCGGCGGTCGCCGCGGCCGGCGAACTCTACTGGGACGATCTGATCCTGATCGGCCGTGCGGGAACGTATCCGCTGTGGTCCGCAGACCTGCTGCTGCACGACCACGACGGCCATCTGATGCCGGGCGCGTTCGCCGCGGCCGCGCTCGCCAACGCGGTCGCGCCCCTGCAGTGGTGGCCCGCCGCGGTGTCGCTGGTGGTCGGGCAGGCGGTGGCGTCGCTCGCGGTGCTGCGGGTGTTGTGGCTGTTGCTCGGCCCGCGGCGGGTCCTGTGGGGGCCGCTCCTGTTCTATCTGTTCGCGCCGCTGACGCTGCCGGCGTTCGCGTGGTGGGCGGCGGGACTCAACGCGCTGCCGTTGCAGGCGGCGCTGGCGTGGGTCGCGGGGGACGCACTGCTGCTGGCCCGCACCGGGCGGCGACGCTACGCGGTGTCCGCGACCGTGGTCACCGCGATCGCCCTGCTGTTCTTCGAGAAGTCGATCCTGGTGCCGTTCGTCGCGTTCGCGACCGTCGCGCTCGCGTACCGGGTCGACGGGCGCGCCCGGCCGGTGCGGCTCGCGGCGCGACGCGGGCGGGTGCTGTGGATCGCCTCGGCGGTGCTGCTCACCGGGTGGGCCGCGTGCTATCTCACCTTCGTCGAATCCCGGTTCGGGATACCCGATTTCGCGATGGTGTCCGGGCTGACGCATCACGGTCTGTCGTACGGGCTGGTGCCCACGTTCCTCGGCGGACCGTGGCAGTGGGAACGCTGGAACCCGAGCCCGCCGTGGGCGACGCCGCCGATCGTGCTGGTCGTCGTGAGCTGGGCGGCGGTGCTCGCGGCGCTGGTGTGGAGCGTGCTGCGACGTCGGCGGACGGGATGGGTGTGGGCCGCGGCCGCCGCCTACGTGCTCGCCTCCCTGGCGGCGATGATCAGCACCCGGTTCGGTGCCGAGACCACCTACGAACTCGCGCAGACGCTGCGCTACTTCGCGGACTCGGCGGTGATCGGCGCGATCGCGGCCGCCCTGGTTCTGCGCGCTCCCGCACGGGGTGCACCGGCCCGCCACTCCCCTGTCGTCGCGGCGATCTGCGCGGTCGCGTTCACGGCCGGTTCGCTGTGGTCCACGGTGACGTTCACGCGGAGCTGGGTGGACAATCCGACCGGCGACTATCTCGCCACCGCCCGGGTCGCGCTCACCGCGCACCCGGACGTGCCGATCCTGGACCATCCGGTGTCGGTGTGGGTGCTGCTGCCGGTCACGCATCCGCACAATCTCATCGGATCGGTGTTCTCCGCGCTGCCCGGGCGCGCCGAGATCACCGACAGCGCCGAGAATCCGGCCGTGCTGGACGACTCCGGTGCGCTCGTCGACGGCGGTCTGTTCGCCGTGCGGTGGGTGCCGCCGGGACCCGAGCCGGACTGCGGGTACCGGCTCTCGCCCGGCACGACCGTCACGCTGCCGCTGGACGGCCCGATGATGGAACTGGACTGGACCGTGCAGCTGAACTATTTCGCGTCGCAGCCCGGGCGAATCGAGGTCGGGTTCCCGGGCGCCGCACCCACGCAGGTCCCGGTCGGGTCCGATCCGAGCACCGTCTACGTCCGGGTGCCGGGCGGTGGGACCGGCCTGCAGGTGCGCTCCCCCGCGACCGGACCGACCGTGTGTTTCGGCGGCGGACCGGTCGGGGTGGTCACACCGAAGTGAGCTGTATCAGCTCGCCCAGCCGGCAGCGCGCACCGCGGCGACCGCACCGCCGTCGACGAGCAGGTCGGTGCCGGTGACGAAACCAGCCTGCGGATCGAGGAGGAACGCGACCGCTGCGGCGATGTCGTCGGGTGTGCCGAGCCGACCGGTCGCGGACATCTCGACCATCGTCCGCATGTTCGCGCCGGACTCGCCGGCGAGTTCCTCCTGGCCCATCGGGGTGGAGATGACGCCGGGGCTGATCGAGTTGATGCGGGCGCCCCGCGCGCCCCACGCGGCGGCCGCGGCCTGCACGCGCAGAGCGTTCGCGCGCTTGGCGATCACGTAGGCCATCGCCGGATGCCCCAGAGTCTCCGGTGCAAGGAACGGCAGGTCGAGCAGTTCGCCGGTGGGGGTGGTCGCGAGCGCCTTCTCCTGGTCGGCGGGCAGCCCGCCGGACATGTGCCCCGCCATGCTGGCGATGACGACGCCCGCACCGCCGGACGCGACGACGCGCGCGAACTCGTCGAGGACCAGCGCGACTCCGAGCAGGTCGACACGCAGGATGGCCTCGGTGGGTGCCTGCACGGGCGAGAGCCCCGCGGTGTGCGCGATGTGGGTGACCCGGCCGAGTCCGGCGGCGGCGTCCGCGAGGTCGACGACCGAATCGCGTTCGGAGACATCGACTGTCCGCTCGGTGACGTCGTGGCCCTCGCCGCGCAGTGTGGCAGCCGCTGCCGCGAGCGTGGTCTCGTCGAAATCGGAGAGCAGCACCTTCCGGCCGCTGCCGAGGCGGCGGGCGATCGCCAGTCCCATGCCCCCTACGCCGATGACGACGACGACGTCCTTGTCCATCCGTGCCTCCCGTGGTGATCGGATGGACGCGACTGTAGAGCAGGGGCGACCCGGATCACATCATGCAGCGGGAGTGGATCGCGTCACATCCGCGGCTGGCCCCGGTTCGGGTCGCGCACGTCGATGCCGGCTTCGGCCCACGCGTCGCGCAACGCACCGGCGCCGCGCAACCGCTTCCACGCGGCCTCGGTGCCGGTGAGCGGTACGGCGTCGAAGAACCGGACCGGATCGGCGGGTTCGGGCAGTTCCAGGTCGGGAATGTCGCTGGGTCCGAGCAGCACCGCGGTGAACGGCGCGTTCTCCCACAGCGGTTCGCCGAGATCGAGCAGTGCGTCCTCGGTCAGGACGACACCTTCGACGGCGGGCAGCGCCGCGAGGATCGCGAGCGTGCGGTGAACGCCGGCGGTGATGCCTTCCGCGTTCCGCAGGCTCAGGACCAGTTCGGCGCGCGGGCCGCGGGTGGGATCGGCGACCATCGCCGTGGGATCGCCCATGGGATGCCGCGAACAGCCGAGCGTGACGAACCGGGTGACCCCGGACTCTGTCGACCGGAACCGAAGCACCTCGATGGGTTCGAGACCCAGGAACGTCACCGATGCCGATTCCGGGTCGGCACCGGGCGCACCGGCGACATGCTCGGTGAGGTGGGCACGGACTGCAGGGAGTACAGCGTCGGTCACCCCTGCAATGTACGCCGCGCGCAGCATTCGTCCCGGGTGACGGGTCAGCGGTCGTCGTCGACGAATCGCACCCGGTGGTCGGCGGTCGCCGGGGCCGCGAAGTCCAGCAACCGCAGCCCTTCCGCTTCGAGCGCGGACCGGTTCGCGGCCGTGAGCCTGCGCCACGGTGTGATATCCAGTGCCGCAGCCTGTTTCGTGATCCTCAGATCGGCGATACCCGCGACGGTCCCGCCGACGAGCACGGCCGGTTTGACGATGCCGTTCTGCGTCATGATGCGGCGCCGGTTCTCGTCCGAGATCAGCCGCGACCGATCGGCATGCGAGAGCAGCACGTTGTCGTAGGGCGCGAGGATGCGTGCCGGGGCGGGGGTCGCGGGATCGGGGCGCGGTGCGTCGGGCAGGTCGAACAGTTCGACGCCGCGCTCGTCGCGGAAGACCTCGAGCCGCGGACGCAGGTGCTCGAAGACCTCGTCGAGCCGGGTGAGCCCGCACCACGCCTGCGCGTCCCGCACGCTCGCGGGCCCGAACGCTCCCAGGTAGCGCAGCAGCAGCGACTCCGGGTCCGGCGCGACCGGAGGGTGACCGGTCCACTCGTCGAGCACGGCCAGCCGCGGCTGCCCGGACCTGCCCCACAGACCGCGCGGCGGCACCTGCACCATCGGCACGAGCCCGCGCACCCCGTGCGCGAGGGCTTTCGGGTCGCGGCCCGGGAATCGTTCGGCGAGCAGCGGTTGCAGTTCCTGCTGACTGCGCGGCACGTCACGGACCAGTTCGCGTCCGGCCGCGGCGAGCGCGTCCCGATCCACCCCGGCCAGCGCGGCGGCATAGGCGGTGTTCGTGTCCAGGTCGCGGTCGAGCAACGGCTGCACCCACGGGCGCAGCGCGGCCGCGTCCGCCGCCGAGACCGCGAAGATCGTGCCGCGCATGAGCACGATCCGCACGACCGCGCGGGCGGCGATGAGGTCGGAGAGGGACTCGGGTACGAATCGCCGGATCCGGCTCCACAGCGCGAGGTAGGGCGGGAGGGGTGCCTGCGCCTGCAGACCCAGCAGGTGTTCGATCATCGGCAGCGGCCCGAGGTCGCTGCGGCGCAGCAGGTGCTGACGCGCGAGGGTCGCGCGCCCGAGCTCGCGGTCCGTGAGGGGGCGGGGCGTCACCGACTCACCTTCGCACCCCTGTGTCCCGCATGCCGGTCGCTCGCACGCTGTCGTGGTTCGTCACTGCTACGGTCGGCTGATGGCGAGATCGGACACATTGCGTACCAGACTGTTGCTTCCCGCACTGTGTCTCATCGTCACCACCGTCGCCGTGATGCAGACGGTCGTGGTGCCCATCGTCGGTACCATCCGCGCGCAACTCGACGTGAGCACCACCGCCTCCGGCTGGCTGCTCACCGCAAACCTCCTGGCCGCAGCGGTCGCGACCCCTGTCCTCGGGCGGCTCGCCGACCTGCGCGGCAAACGCGCAATCCTCATGGGAATCCTGTGGGTGGTGCTGGCCGGGTCGCTGCTGTGCGCGGTCACCGATTCGTTCGCGCTGCTCGTCGTCGGCCGGGTGCTGCAGGGCGCGTCGTACGCGTTGTTCCCCGTGGGCATCGCGGTGCTGCGCGAGGAGGTCGCCCCGGATCGGCTCGTCGGCGCGATGGGACTGCTGTCCGGAACGATGGGCGTCGGCGGGGCGGTCGGCATGGTTCTCACCGGCACGACCGTGTCGGGCGACACCGACTACCGGCGGGTGTTCTGGCTGTTGGTGCTGTTCAACCTCGTCGGCCTGATGATGGCGTTCGTCGTCGTCCCGAAACGTGTTGCCGCGGCGCACGGCCGGATCGACTGGGCCGGGGCGGTACTGCTGTCGATCGGGCTGGCCCTCGCGCTGTTGGCGCTGTCGGAGGGTGGCACGTGGGGCTGGGGTTCACCGGCGACGTTGCTGTGCGCTGCCGGCGGCCTGACGGTGCTCGCCGGCTGGTTCGCGTTCGAACGGCACGTCGACGAACCGCTCGTCCCGCCGCGCATGCTCACCCACCGGCCGGTGCTCGTATTGCACCTGGCGGGACTGCTCGTCGGGGTCGCGATGTTCGTGAACTTCCTCGGGACGTCGTACTTCGTCCAGACCCCGCCGGCCGCGGGGTACGGATTCGGTGCGACGGTGCTCGAGGCCACCGCCGTGTACATGCTGCCGGGCGCGCTGGTCGGGGTGATCGCGGCGGCACTGGCGGGCCGTCTCGTTCACCGCTTCACCGCCAAACGGGTGCTCGGGGTGTCCTGTGTGATCGGCACGGCCGGGTTCGTGCTCATCGCCGTGCTGCACGACCGGAGCTGGCAGATCATCGTCTCGGGCATCCTCGTCTCGGTCTTCGTGAGCCTCGCCTACGCGGCGTTGCCCGCGCTGCTCGTCGCCGAGGTCCGGCCCGACGAGACCGGCGTCGCCAACAGCATCAACTCGATCGCCCGGACCGTCGGCAGTTCCCTGAGCAGCGCGCTGGTCACCACTCTGCTCGCGACGCTCGTCGGCGCGGGCGGATTCGCGAAGCAGTCCGCCTTCGTCGCCGCGTTCGGGCTCGCCGCGGTCGCCGCGGCCGCCGCCGCCGTCCTGGTGTTCGTCACGGTGCGTGCGCCCTCGCGGCCCCTCACCGACGTCGAGGAGGACGAGGTCGAGGCCACGGCGCTGGCCGCGGAATGGGCCGTGGTCGACGGGCTCGCCGGCGGCCGGACCCCCGCCGGCAGATCCGATCTCGCGGGCACGCCGGAGCACCCGCAACGCGAATCCTCCGTGTAGGTCCGGAATGCAGGTCCGGCGCCGATCACCACGGGGCGTTGTACAGCACGCTCGACACCAGGGCAGCGATCGCGAGGACGAGGAACATGAGGACGTTCGCGAGCCGCCCCGGATCGTGGTCGCGCACCCGGACGTGGGCGCCGACGGCGGCGAGGAAGTACAGCACGAGAGCGACCGCCGTGACCACGCCGAGCACGGGGACCGCGAAGCCTACGATCAGCCCGACTGCACCTGCCCCCAGGAGCGCACCCAGTCGCGGCACCCACGAGCGGGGCAGCTCCACGACGTCGGCTGCGGCCACGACGAGCTGGTGCCGAACCAGGCTCAGCGTGGCGGCACTCGCCATCGCGACGGCGGCGAGGACGGTGACTGCGATGTATACGGTGTCCATGAGCTTCTCCGTCCGATAGTCCTGTCGTCTGTTTGACGATTCGGACGCCCGGATCGTGACTCCCGGCATCGGTGGGCTCGTTCCCATCCACTACGCGTTTCGGAATCCGCCCACGCTGTACGAGAGCGATTTCGCATTCACCGCGTCGATTGTCGGAGCTTCGGTCACTCACCACGCAGACGGCCGACCGCTGCGTTCGCCGCCGCCGCGGCCCGCTCCGCGGCCGTCGCGTCCTGCGCCGCGGCTTTTGCTGCACTGCGCGCGAACTCGCGCTGCTCCTCGGCGTGCTGGAGTTGTTCGCGCAGCTCCCGCACCCGCGCCTCGTGGCTGGTGAGTTCCTGCTCGGCCCGTTCGGCCGCGGCCCGGGCCTCGACGACGGCCGCCTGGGCGGCCTCCGCGTCGGCGATCGCGCGTTTCAGTTCGGCCGCGCGGGCCTTCGCCTTCTCCTTCTCGGCGGCACGCGCCTGCTCGTCCTCGGGCTCCTCGGTCGCGGTGTCCTTCGTCCGATCGCGGACGACGTGCAGCGGAACCGCACCGCTGTCTCCGAATCCGCTGTATTCGAGGGAGGTTTCGAGCCGCCCGGCACGCACCCGTTCCTCGATGTCGGGGTCGGCGAGAGCGGCGTTGAGGGTCTGCCCGACCTCACGCAGCGCCGCCTCGCTCACCCGGCGTCCGCGCGAGACGGCGAGACGGCCCGCCTCCCGTTCGAGCGCCCCGACCGCATGCCGACGCTGGTTCGACAGCTTGCGCAGATCGCTGCCGGACAGGCGGCGCTGGGCTTTACGCAGGGCATCGCCGAGGTCGAGCAGCGCGGCGAGTTCGTCGGCGCGGTCGCGGGCGAGCAGATTCACCAGCCACGCCGCGACCGTCGGTTTGCGCAGCTTGCCGATTACCGCTGCCGTGTCCCGATCGCCTGCCTCGCGGGCCTGCGCGACATACTCGTCCCGGGCCGCGACGAACTCGTTCGGGTCGACACCGTACAACTCGTCGGCGATCTCCTCGGGATCGATGTCTGCGCCCGCCACCGCGTCACCGGAACTCGTCGACGTGGGTGTGCGCCCACTGGGCGAAGGTCGTGGCCGGTCGGCCGAGAACCTCCTCGACGGTCCGCGTGACCTGCTGCGGACGACCGATCACGGATGCTCTGCCGTCGAGATACCAGCCCGCGTACTCCCCCATCGACCGCGCCAGCAACGTCTCCGCCTCTTCGCGGCCCACCTCGCGGAACGGCACCTCACGGCCGAGTGCCCGGCCGATCTCGCGGACGATGTCGGGGTGGGTGAGCGACTCGGGGCCGGTCAGCTCGTAGGTGCGGCCCGCGTGGGCGTCGTCGAGCAGTGCCCTGGCGGCGACCGCCGCGATGTCCTCGAGGGCGATCGGGGCGGTCGCCGCCGTCGGGTAGGCACCGCGCACCTCACCGGTGGTGCGGATCTGTTCCGCCCAGATCAGGGCGTTCGACATGAACTCCCCCGGCTCGAGATGCGTGCAGGCCAGCCCGGATCGTTCGACGTCGGGCTCGATGCGGTGCCAATCCGAGCCTTCCCCGCCGGTCAGCGTCACAATCCTGCGCACACCGGCGTCCCGGGCCAGCTGCGCGACCGCGCCGGCCACGGCAGGCACCGGTGCCAGGTAGAGGACGTCGACCCCCTCGAACACACCGTGCAGGGACTCCGGCCGGCCCACGAATCCCTTCGCGACCTCGACACCGTCGGGCAGCGCGGCACGAGCCGGGTTCACCGTCAGCGCCCGGATCGGCGGAACGGTCCGTTCGGTCCCGGCGCGCACGAGCTCGTCGACGACCAGCCGCCCCACATTGCCCGTGGCTCCGGTCACGAGGATCGTCATGGGGCGAGACTACGTCGATCCCGCCCCGCAGGGAGCCGGTCCAGGGCGTGGCTCCTGATCCTTCTCGGATGCACCTGGCGATCGGGCGACGGGTGCGCCGAAACGGGGATTGGGAGACATGCCCTAAATGGCCAGTTTGGCGAGCAGGTCGCGGGCCCGTTCGGCGGTCTTCGGTTCGCACAGCACGTCGTAGCGGCCGGCGACCAGCTGCATCGTCGACGAGAAGTCCCGCTGGCCGCGCGTCGCGGCATACGGAATGGTCGCCGAGATCAGACCGAACACGATGCCACCGACCAGGCCGACGAGCAGCGGACCGAGGAAATCGGTCGAGAAGATTCCCAGCAACAGGCCGAAGAACAGGCCGAGCCAGGCACCCGACACGATTCCCCCGCCGATCACCTTCGGCCACGTCAACTTCCCGGTGACACGCTCGACCTGCATGAGGTCGACACCGACGATCGTGACGTCCTGAACCGAGAAGTTCTGGTCGGACAGGTAGTCGACGGCGTGCTGGGCCTCGGCGTAGGTCGCGTACGAGCCGACCGGCCAACCACTCGGCGGGGTCGGCAGACCCGGGGCGGGTCGGCCGGGCTGTCCGAGAGGGTTCGTCATGGGCATGAACTCCTTTTCGCGGGGCGACGCTCGAGTCGCTTCGCAGTCGGGGGCGGCGCACAACTCCAGCCGTGCGCACGTGTCCATTCTGCCCGGTTGACGACTCCCGCGTGGCTACTGCGGCGGGTCGAAAACCGTGGTGCGCGTCATGCCCGCCGCGCGGCCCTTCGCGGAGATCACCAGAGCCATCTTCCGGCTGGCCTCGTCGATCATCTCGTCACCGAGCATCGCCGCGCCGCGCGCGCCGCCGGCCGCCGAGGTGTGCCACTCGTAGGCGTCGAGGATCATCTCGGCCTTGTCGTAGTCCTCCTGCCGCGGGCTGAAGACCTCGTTGGCCGCGTCGATCTGGCTCGGATGCAGCACCCACTTGCCGTCGAAACCGAGGGCGGCGGTGCGCTGCGCCGACCGGCGGAACGCCTCGACGTCGCGAATCTGCAGGTAGGGACCGTCGATGGCCTGTAGCCCGTGGGCGCGGGCCGCCATGAGGATCGTCATCAGGATGTGGTGGTAGGCGTCCCCGCGGTCGTACCCCTCGGGCTGTTCGCCGACGACGAGGGTGCGCATGTTGATGCTGGCCATGAAGTCGGCGGGACCGAACACGAGCGTCTGGACTCGCGGGCTGGCCGTCGCGATCTCGTTGATGTTGGTCAGGCCGATCGCGTTCTCGATCTGCGGTTCGATACCGATCGCGCCGACCTCGAGGCCGTGCGCCTTCTCGACCTGCGTGAGCAGCAGATCGAGAGCCTTCACATGGCTCGCGTCGGGCACCTTCGGCAGCAGAATCGCGTCGAGGTGCGCGCCCGCGCCGCCGACGACGGACGTCACGTCGAGGTAGGTGGCGTCGGTGGTCCAGTCGTTGACGCGCACGACCTTGAGCTGCTCGCCCCAGCCGCCCTCGTTGAGTGCGTCGACGATGTTCGTGCGGGCCTCTTCCTTCGCCAGCGGCGACACCGCGTCCTCGAGGTCCAGGAAGATCTCGTCGGCGGGCAGGCCCTTCGCCTTCTCGATCATCTTCCGGCTGCTTCCGGGGACGGCGAGTACGGATCGACGCGGCTTGTACGAGAACGACATGAGCTGGACGGACCTCCCGTTCGCAGTTTCGGCGCCCCCACGCCCTGACCCGGCCATCATGTCAGCAGTGAGCAAACCCTGAACGACCACCCGTCTGTGGCGTGGATTTCACCCTGGGGGCACGGCTCCGGACGGTGCGGCGTAACCGGCGGGGGCCGCTCTTATGCTTGGCTGGTCCGGCACCGAATTCGTGGGGAGTGACCACTTGGCAGCAGTGAGCAAGGTGTTCGCGGCCAGGCTTGCGGGCCTGGTCGTTCTCGGACCCGACGGCGAATCGATCGGTCGCGTCCGCGACGTCGTGCTCACCATCCGGATGGGACGCCAGCAGCCGCGTGTCATCGGCCTCGTCGTCGAACTGCCCACCCGGAGGCGGATCTTCGTGCCGATGCTGCGCGTCACCGCGATCGAGCCGGGCGCGGTGACCCTCACGACAGGAAATGTCAGTCTGCGCCGATTCAAACAGCGCCCGACCGAGATCCTCGCCCTCGCCCAGGTGCTCGATTCGAAGGTCCGGGTCGACGACCCGGAACTGCCCGAGCTCGCCGGGGTCGACGCGGTCGTCGTCGATCTGGGCATCGAGCTGACCCGCACCCGCGACTGGCTCGTCACGCGCGTCGCGGTACGGCAGCACCGGGGCCGGCTCGCCCGGCGCTCGGCGATCCACGTCGTGCGGTGGCAACACATCTCCGGGCTCACCGCGGCCACGCTGGCCATGCCCGGCCAGGGCGTCTCGCAGCTGCTGCTGCAGTTCGAGGACATGCGCCCCGCGGACGTCGCGCTGGCGCTGCGGGAACTGCCCGAGAAGAGACGCAACGAGGTCGCGGTCGCGCTGGACGACGAACGCCTCGCCGACGTCGTGCAGGAGTTGCCCGCCGACGACCAGACCGAGCTGCTCACCAGTCTCGGCGTCGACCGCGCCGCCGACGTGCTCGAGGCGATGGACCCGGACGACGCGGCCGACCTGCTCGGCGAACTCCCCGAGACCGAAGCCGAATCGCTGCTGCAGTTGATGGACCCCGAGGATTCGGAGCCGGTGCGCCGCCTGCTCGAGCACTCGCCCGACACCGCCGGTGGTCTGATGACCCCGGAGCCGGTCGTGCTCACCCCGGCCACGACGGTTGCAGAGGCGCTCGCGCGAGCACGCAACCCGGACCTGACACCGGCGTTGGCGTCGATGCTGTTCGTCGTGCGGCCCCCCACCGCGACCCCCACGGGCCGCTACCTCGGCTGCGTACACCTACAGCAGCTGCTGCGCGAACCGCCCGCGAGTCTGGTCGGCGGCATCGTCGACAACGACCTGCCCCGGCTCGATCCCGGCGATTCCCTGACGGCCGTCACCCGGTATTTCGCGACCTACAACCTGGTGTGCGGTCCGGTGGTCGACGACGAACAGCACCTGCTCGGCGCGGTCACGGTCGACGACGTGCTCGATCACCTGCTGCCCGAGGACTGGCGTGAAGAGGAGACCGACGATGAGTGACCGCACCACTCTGGCCAGCCAGCGTCTCGACACGCCGCGGTCGTCCCGGTTCCGGCTCAACTTCGACGCGGAGGCCGTCGGCCGGGTCAGCGAGTCGATCGCGCGCTTCCTCGGGACCGGCCGCTATCTGCTGATCCAGACGATCATCGTCGTGGTGTGGATCGCCCTGAACATCATCGCGGTGGACCTGAAGTGGGATCCGTATCCGTTCATCCTGCTCAACCTGGCGTTCTCGACCCAGGCGGCGTACGCGGCACCGTTGATCCTGCTGGCACAGAACCGACAGGAGAACCGCGACCGGGTCTCGCTCGAGGAGGACCGCGCGCGGGCCGAGCAGACGAAGGCGGACACCGAGTTCCTCGCACGGGAACTCGCCGCCCTGCGGCTGGCGGTCGGCGAGGTCGCGACGCGCGACTATCTGCGCCGCGAACTGGACGACCTGCGTGCCCTGCTCGTCGATACCGAGGACGAGTCCGCCAGGCCCGCGGGTCAGGCGAAGGCGCGCAGCGCGCGGCGCTGATCCCAGTCAGCGCGCGGCGCTGATGTCACCCGAGCGAGCACTCGGCTCGACTGTTCTGTAATCTCCGTCACAGACATGCCGGGTCGGGCGGCGTGGGGGTCCGAGTTCGTGGCTGTGCAGGAAGTGCTGTGCAGGAAGTGCTGTGCAGGAAGTGCTGTGCAGGAAGTGCTGTGCGGGAAGTGCTGTGCGGGACATGTGAGGGGTGGTCGTGTGCGGTGGCAGGGTCTGATCGCGGTGCCGGTGATTCTCGCAGCGGGATATGCGGCCGCATCGTCGTCGGCAGCACCGCTGATCGAACCGGCTGCCGCGGCCGAGGGCGACCTGACCACAACGGCCGGATCCGTGGGAATCGTCCCGGTCACTCCCGTGCCGGGTACCCCTCCACGCGGCCCGGCGGCCGCCCCGGCGGGCATCCCCACCGACCCGCTGGCACAGTTCCCGCCGGATGTCACGGTTCCACCCGGCCAGCCGTCCCCTGTGCTCGCGGCGGAGGGTCCGCTCGCGGTACCCGAACTCGTCTACTACGCGTATCGCGCTGCGGAGATGCAGTTGCAGATCGACACACCCGGGTGCGGGCTCCCGTGGAATCTGCTCGCGGCGGTCGGTCGGCTCGAATCCGGACACGCCGACGGCGGCCGTACCGACGTGCTCGGCACGCTGAGTACCCCGAGGGTGTCGCCGAACGGTGAACTCGGCCCGATGCAGCTTCCGGCCGCGGTGTGGGAGCAGTACGCGGTGGACGGCAACGCCGACGGACGCACCGATCCGCAGAACGTGTTCGACCAGTCCCTCGCGGCGGGCCACTGGATGTGCGCGAACGAGGCGAACCTGCGGGAACCGGAGGGTCGCGCCCGGGCTATCGCGCTGTTCGACCCGCGCCCGGAATACCGGGTCAACGTCGAGGCGTGGTCGGCCGCGTACGAGAAGGGTGCGGCCACGTCGCCCGGCGTGATCGCCCCGCCGCCGATGCCCACGACCACCGTCCGGCCGGTTCCCGACGCCGCGGATGTCGCGGCCCCCGGGCCTGTCGCCCCACAGCCGGTGGCCCCACAGCCGGTGGCCCCACAGCCGGTCGAGCCACAGCCGGTGGTCGTGGAGGAACCGGCCGCCGAACCCGCCCCGGCCGAACCCGCGCCGGCGGCTCCTGCTCCCCCGGCCCTGCCGGAGATTCCCTGCCTGGTTCCCGCGTTCTGCGGACCGTAACTCTCACTCGTTCGCGCTTTTGGTTGCTCCAGCAGCCAAGAGCACGCAGGGCGCGCCGCGCACCCTGTTACATCACGTTTGAATAACGGAACAGTCTCAACCCGTGTTATCGTCGGTCGGCCAGATAACGGAGGCATCTCGAAGAGGTGCCCGAGGGAAGGTAGCGAGTGGGCCGGCACAACAAAGTTACGACGTCCAAGTTGCGACGGAATTCCGTCATCGCGGTAACAGGACTCGTACCGGTGGGCCTGGTCACCGCGGCCGCCGCCACCGCGGGCGCGACCTCGAAGAGCTTCCTCGGAATCCATCAGACCGCCGGATCCGCCGAAGCCGCTGCCGGCACCGCCGACACGGCTCCCGCCGAGGTCGTCCGGTCCGTCGCGCCGGTCGCCGACCTGATGGTCGCGCCGGAACCCGCCGCCGCACCCGCCCCGAAGGCCGCGCCGGAACCCGAACCGGAACCGGCCGCACCCGTCGTCCGGCAGCAGGGACCGCTCGGGATCCCCGCGGTGAACTTCGCCGCCTACCAGAACGCCGAACGCATCCTCGCCGCCGAGAACCCCGGCTGCGGCATGTACTGGACGCTGCTCGCCGGCATCGGCCGCGTCGAATCGGGCCACGCCAACGGCGGACGCGCCGCCGACGACGGCAAGCTCTTCGACCCCGTCATCGGGCTTCCACTCAACGGCAGCCTGCCCGGCCAGGCCACCATCTACGACACCGACGGCGGCGCCCTCGACGGCGACACCGTCTACGACCGCGCGGTCGGCCCGATGCAGTTCATCCCCACCACGTGGAACCAGTACGCGGGCGACGGCAACGGCGACGGCGTCGCCGATCCGCAGAACCTGTTCGACTCCACCCTGACGACCGCCAAGTACCTGTGCGACGGCGGCCTCGACATGCGCAACGTCGCACAGGCCACCAAGGCCATCCACCGTTACAACAATTCGATGGCCTACGTCGCGAACGTCCTGGCCTGGTCCGCGGCCTATTCGACCGGCATCGAGCCCAGCCCCGTCGACCTGCCGCGCATCCACTGATCAGCACCCGCCTACGATGGGCGCCATGGCAGTGAGTGAATCCGATATCCGCAGTGCCCTCGCCCGGGTGCAGGATCCGGAGATCCGCAAACCCATCACCGAACTCGGGATGGTCAAGAACATCGACATCGACGCCGACGGAAACGTCGCCGTCGGCGTCTACCTCACCACCGCCGGGTGCCCGCTGCGCACCGAGATCACCGAACGCGTCACCAAGGCCGTCGCCGACGTCGCTGGGGTCGGTGCCGTCGACGTGACCCTCGACGTGATGAGCGACGAACAGCGCACCGAGCTGCGCAAGTCGCTGCGCGGGGACTCCACCGAACCGGTCATCCCGTTCGCCCAGCCCGGATCGCTGACCCGCGTCTACGCGGTCGCGTCCGGCAAGGGCGGGGTCGGCAAGTCGTCGGTCACGGTCAACCTCGCGGCCGCGATGGCCGCACGCGGTCTGTCCGTGGGCGTCCTCGACGCCGACATCTACGGTCACTCGATCCCGCGCATGCTCGGCACCGACGCCAAGCCCACGCAGGTCGAGCGCATGATCATGCCGCCCATCGCACACGACGTGAAGATGATCTCCATCGCCCAGTTCACGCAGGGCAACACGCCCGTCGTGTGGCGCGGCCCTATGCTGCACCGCGCGCTGCAGCAGTTCCTCGCCGACGTGTTCTGGGGCGACCTGGACGTGCTGCTGCTCGACCTGCCGCCCGGCACCGGTGACGTCGCGATCTCCGTGGCCCAGTTGATCCCGAGCGCCGAGATCCTCGTCGTGACCACCCCCCAGCAGGCCGCCGCGGAGGTCGCCGAACGGGCCGGGTCGATCGCGCTGCAGACCCGTCAGCGCATCGCCGGGGTCGTGGAGAACATGTCGTGGCTCGAACTGCCCGACGGCACCCGCATGGACGTGTTCGGCACCGGCGGCGGCCAGGCCGTATCCGAACGGCTCACCCGCGCAGTCGGCGCGCAGGTCCCCCTGCTGGGGCAGATTCCGCTCGACCCGGCGATCCGGGAGGCCGGCGACGCCGGAACCCCGATCGTGCTCAGTGCACCGGATTCCGCCGCCGGAACGGCGCTGCGCGAGATCGCCGAGAAGCTCGCGGTGCGGCGCCGCGGCCTGGCCGGTATGTCGCTGGGTATCGACACCACGCGACACCTCTGAGCGTCACGGCTGGGCCCTCGGCTACCGCGGCCCAGCCGGCAACGCCGGGGGCTCGGCCGTCACGGGGCTCAGCCTGAACCGACACCCGATTCACCCCGTCGCCGCGCTTCCTCGAGCCGCCGGATCAGGGTCGCCGCGTCGAACGGTCCGGTGTGGCGGAGCAGATCGTCCCCCGACACGCCCAGATAGAACGTGGGGGTCTGCGTGATCTCGCCGACCTCGGCGTCGACAGCATCGTCGACGACCCGCAACCGCGTGGCACCGGTCCGCAACGCCTCCTCGAAACGCTCCAGGTCCACACCGAGCTCGGCCGCGTAGCCGTAGATGTCGTCCTCACCGAGGCTGTCGGCGTGCGCGAACAGCTGATCGTGCATCTCCCAGAACAGGTCCTGCTCCGCCGCGGCCTCGCTGGCCTCGGCGGCGAACCGCGCGTTCGGGTGCGCCTCGTCGCGCGGAAGGTGGCGGAACACGTACCGCACCGCGTCCCCGAAATGCGCGTGCACGTCCCGGATGCTGCCGGTGGCCCGGCTGCAGAACGGGCATTCGAAGTCGCCGTACTCCACGAGCGTCAGCGGCGCGTCGACGGGGCCGCGGATGTGGTCCCGCCCGACCTCGACCGGGCGCGGCAGGAACCGGCTCGTCACCGGGACCGGGCCGCGCCGCCGGTCGTCGATGCGGAACAGCACCCAGCCGAAGACGGTGGAGACGACGGCGGCAGCGAGCACCGCGACCCGTGCGTCGTTCGCGAGGCTCGGCGACGGGATCGCCAGATCCACGATGAACAGGGAGATGGTGAACCCGATCCCGGCGAGCGCGCCGCCCCCGGCGATCTGCGACAGCGTCAGACCCGGCGGCAGCGCCCCCGGACGCATGCGGGTGACCAGCGCGACCGCGCCGGTGATGCCGACGAACTTGCCGACGACCAGGCCGAGCAGGATGCCCCACGCGAGCGGCGACCGCACCGCGGCACCGACCGCCTCCGCGCTCAGCACCACCCCGGCGTTCGCCAACGCGAACACGGGCACGACGAGGAACGACGTGTAGGGGCCGTAGAGCCGCAGCAGGCGTTCGTTGACGGACACCGCGCGGAGCACACCCAGCTGCGCCGCCCGCGCATAGTCCGAGTTCGGTGACTGCCGGAACGCACGGGCGAGTTCCCCGGCCCGCTCGACCTCGCTGCGCCTGGGTGGATACACCGGAAGGATCAGCGCGATCAGCACCCCGGACAAGGTCGGGTGGACACCGGACTCGTAGAACGCCACCCAGGTGGCCGCCGCCACCAAGAAGTACACGACGCCGCGCCAGACCGCGAGGCGGCGCAGCAGCGCGATCCCCAGCAGCCCGATCGCGCCGAACACGAGAGGCCCGACCCGGAGATCGTCGGTGTAGAACAGCGCGATCACGCCGAGCGCCCCGATGTCGTCGGCGACCGCAAGGGTGAGCAGGAAGATCCGCAGCCGGGCCGGGCACCGCGGGCCGACCAGCGCGAGCGCGCCCATGACGAACGCCGTGTCCGTGGAGATCACGACACCCCACGCTCCGGCCGCCTCACCGCTCGGATTGAGCAGCAGGAACAGCAGGACCGGCACCGCCAGCCCGGCGACCGCCGCGACGACCGGGACCGCGGCCCGGGTCCGATCGGTGAGCTCACCGATGGTCAGCTCACGCTTGACCTCGAGCCCCACGACGAAGAAGAACAACGTCATGAGCGCGTCGTTGACCCAGTGCTGCAGGTCCATGCCGATGCCGTAGTCGCCGATCTGCACGGTCAACGGCAGATGCCAGAAGGCCTCGTAGGAGTCGCCGAGATTCGCCCAGATCAACGCCGCCACGGTCGCTGCGAGCAGAAATGCCGCCGACGCCGAATCCTCGTCGGTGATCTCGCGGATGCCGGCGAGCCGGGCCGTGAGACGGCCGCGCTGCACAGGGGTTCGGACCTCCTGTGCTGCCACGGCTATCCGTTCCGATCCCGCGCGATCAGGTCGCGTCGGTGTCGATCGGGGGCAGCTCCCCCGCCCCGAGCGGTTTCGCCGCCGGCGGTTTCGGGGCCGGCTTGTCGAAGTTGCCGGTGAGGATCGAATCGTCGCCGTCGAGCAGATGCTTGGTGATGACGGCCTTCGGGGTCATGCCCCGCAGCTCGTTCAGCTCGGACAACGGCTTGCGCAGGTCCTCGAACTCCGGTCCGAGTTCGTCCTTGAGCTGCTGGCGGGCACCGGACGCGTAGTCGCGCACCTGACGCAGCGACTTCGTCACCCAGGAGACCGCGCCGGGCAGACGCTCGGGTCCCAGGACCACGAGCGCCGCCACGAGGAGCACCATGAACTCGCCCCAACCGATGTTGCCGAACACCGTTCCAGAGTACGTGGTCGGATTCCGGGACGTGCGGTTGACGTGCGCAGATCACAACCGGTGCACGAGAGACTCCCGGCCGGTCAGTCCGATTCGGGGGTCACCTGCACGTCGACGAGACGTCCGCTGCG
This sequence comes from Rhodococcus sp. O3, assembly GCF_048897285.1. Taxonomy (NCBI): domain Bacteria; kingdom Bacillati; phylum Actinomycetota; class Actinomycetes; order Mycobacteriales; family Nocardiaceae; genus Rhodococcus; species Rhodococcus sp. O3. Next base: position 1,206 of record NZ_JBMBTE010000081.1, on the reverse strand, counting down.
CACGAGCTGGACGGTCACCGGTTCCCCGATCCGCTGCTCGTGAACCGCCACGACCAGCTCGTCCGCGCTGGTCACCGTGCGGTCGCCCACCTTGACGATCACGTCGCCCTCGACGATCCCGGCACGCTGGGCCGGGCTGTCGGCCTGCACGTTCGCCACCTCCGCCCCGCTTGCGGCGTCGTTGACGACCGTGCGGGCGTTCACCCCGATCTCCGGGTGGTGCATCTCCCCGCTGCGGATCAATTCCTGGGCCACCTGCGTGACGGTGTCGATGGGAATCGCGAAACCGAGCCCGACCGAACCGCCGGTCTCGGTCTTGATCGCCGAGTTGATGCCGATCACGCGACCTTCCGCGTCGACGAGCGGACCACCGGAGTTGCCGGGGTTGATGGACGCATCGGTCTGCACGGCGTCGATCACGGCGTCGGTGTCGGTGCCCTGTCCACCCAGACGCATCGGCCGGTGCAGGGCGCTGACGATGCCGCGCGTGACGGTCTTGCTCAGGCCGAGCGGCGAGCCGACCGCGATGACGTCCTCACCGACCTGCACGTCGGCGGACCGTCCCAGTTCGGCGACCGTCAGGTTGTCGACGTCCTCGACCGCGAGCACCGCGAGGTCGGTGTGGATGTCGCGGCCGACGATCGAGGCCGGCACCTTGGTGCCGTCGTTGAAGGTCACCTGGATCTTCGCGTCGGGGCTGCTCGCCGCCATCGACACGACGTGGTTGTTGGTGACGATGTAACCGGCGCCGTCGATCACGACCCCGGAACCGGTGCCGGCCTCGTCGCCGAGCGTCACCTGGATCGACACGACCGCCGGGAGCACCGCGTCGGCGACCCGCGCGACCTGCCCGGTGGGCAGTTCGTCGTCACCGGCGATCTGCGAGAGCGACACACCGCGGCTGGTCAGGGACCCGTTGTCGGCGGTCACCAGCGCGACGATCAAGCCGCCCACCATGCCGATCGCGACGGCGACCGCAGCGAGGGTCGCGAGAGCGCGCGGTTCGACGCGACGGTCGAACAGCACCTCCCGCAGGGTCAGTTTCCGTCCGGGCGGCAGAACCTGCTCGCCCGCCTGCTGCGCGGCGGGTCCGAGCCGTACCGGGCTCGACGGATCGCGCCAGGGATCGGGTTCGGGGGCCTCGTTCCCGGCATCGCTGCCGGGCGCGGCGGGCGGTCGCTGCAGGGTTTCGGTGGCGTCCTCGGG
>NZ_JBMBTE010000080.1:0-23792 GCF_048897285.1 Rhodococcus sp. O3 | reverse complement strand
CGCGCACCGACCTGATCGTCGCAGCCGTACTCGCCGTCGCCGTCCTGGTGGCGGCGAGTGTGGTCTGGCTGCGATCCGAAGCGCGCGGCACGACATCGATCACGTGGGACGGGCCGGTGACCGTCCCGGCCGCCGCGACCACGGTTCCGGCCACCCTCGGCGAGGTGTGGCGCTCCTCCAGCGCCGCCACCACGCGTCCGCTCGTGGTGGGTGGGACCGTCGCGACCGCGGACGGCGGCAGCGTCGTCGGTCGCGATCCGGAGACCGGCGCTCAGCGCTGGATCTACGAGAGGAACATGCCGCTGTGCGCAGCGACCGTCGCGTGGCAGACGGTCGTGGCCGTCTACCGCGATCGGCGGGGATGCAGCCAGGTCACGCAACTCAACGCGGGGACCGGGGCGCGGGGCGCCCAACGGACCGGTGACGCCGACGACGCGGTCGTCCTCGTCGACGCCGGCACTCACCTGATCTCCGCCGGCGATACCCGCCTCGAGATGTGGCGCTCGGACCTGGTCCGCACCGTCGAGTACGGACGCGTCGACGCGCCCGTCAACCCGAACGCGCAGCCGCGGACCGGGTGCACGCTGCTGTCCGCCGCCGCGAGCAACAACCGGCTCGCCGTCGTCGAGAACTGCCCGGGTGAGGATGCCGACCGGCTGACACTGCTCGATCCGGTGCCCGACGACAATCAGAAGCCGGAAGAGTACGCGTCGTCGGTGTTGGCCGAGACGGCCCAGGACCCGACCGGCTCTTCGGCACCCGGAACACGCGTCGTCGCCGTCGCGGGCGACCGCACCGCCCTGTACCTGCCGCCGGGAACCGGAGCCGGACCGCGCATCGAGGTCTTCGGAGAAGCCGGGCAGACCGTCGCCGAGTATCCGCTCCCCCATCCGGCCACCGATGCCGCCACCGTGCCCGCGAAGATCCGCGACGGAATCGTCACGTGGTGGACCGGCGAGGACACCATCGGCTTCGGGTCGACGGATCTGACGCCGCGCTGGACCGTGCCCGGCACCACCGGCTGGGGCGACTCGATGGCCGGTGCGCTGCTGCTGCCCGTGGACGACGCCCTCGCGGTCGTCGACCCGGCGTCCGGCACTGTGCGGGGCCGGATCCCCGTCGACCGTGAGGAGACCGGCCCGGTGGCCGTGGCGGTCCTGGGCAACACCGTCCTCGAACAGCGCGGCGACGAGGTCGTCGCGCTGCGCTGAGTGCTATTGCAGCCGGGCTGAGTGCTATTGCAGCCGGGCTACCGGGGTTCGGGCTACTGGGGTTCGGGCTACTGGGGTTCGAACGTCACCAGGTCCTTGCCGGCCCAGTATCCGAGCAGGTTCTCGGCGAGCTCGCGATAGGCCTGCGCGCCCTTGTTCTTGCGGCCGGCGAGCACCGTCGCGCCGGACGCCGACGCCTCCGCGAACCGGACGGTCCGGGGAATGGGCGGCGCCAGCACCGGCATGTCGTACCGGTCGGCGACGTCGGCGAGCACGTCCCGGCTGTGCGTGGTGCGCGCGTCGTACAGCGTCGGGAGCGCCCCGAGCAGTTCCAGATCGGGGTTGGTGACCTGCTTGACCTCGGCGACCGTGCGCAGCAGCTGACCGACGCCGCGGTGGGCGAGGGTCTCGCACTGCAGCGGCACGAGCACCGCCTCGGCGGCGGTGAGACCGTTGAGTGTCAGCACGCCGAGCGACGGCGGGCAGTCGATGATCACGACATCGAAGTTCGGAAGCAGCGGTGCCAGTGCCCGCTTCACCGTGAATTCCCGTCCTGGGCGCATGAGCAGCAGCGCCTCGGCACCCGCCAGATCGATCGTGGCGGGTAGCAGGCTCACCCCTTCGTCCGTGTCGAGCAGAACCTCCTTCGCCTCCGCGTCTCCGACGAGCACGTCGTGCACGGATCGTTCGAGCCGATCCGGGTTGTGTCCGAGGGAGAACGTCAGACATCCCTGAGGGTCGAGGTCGACGACGAGTACCCGCTGTCCCGCCCCTGCCAATGCCGCCCCCAGCGACGCGACGGTGGTCGTCTTCGCGACGCCACCCTTCTGATTTGCCACTGCAAGTACCGTTGTCACGCGTCGATCCTCGCGCACTTCGCGCCGGGGCGCGACAATTGAGGCCACGCTTCGCACATCCGCGAACCCCGATTCTCCCGAAAAGGACGGCAGCCGACCGTGATCCGCCGCGCCCGCCCCGACGACGTCGATGCCATCACCGGCCTGATCCACGGCCTCGCCGAGTACGAGAAGGCACCCGACGAATGCACCGTGGTGCCCGAGCAGATCCACACCGCACTGTTCGGTCCCCACCCGGCGGCGTTCGCTCACGTCGCCGAGACCGACGCCGGCGAGGTCGTCGGACTGGCCCTGTGGTTCCTGAACTTCTCCACCTGGGACGGCGTGCACGGGATCTATCTCGAGGACCTGTTCGTGCGCCCCGAGCACCGCGGGCACGGATACGGCCGCGCGCTGCTGGCCACGCTGGCCGCCGAATGCGTCGAACACGGCTACAGCCGGCTCAGCTGGTCGGTACTGGACTGGAACACCCCGTCGATCGGGTTCTACCGTGCGCTCGGTGCGGTGCCGCAGGACGAGTGGACCACCTTCCGGCTGACCGGCGACGCTCTCACCGCGCTGGGCGCGGAGGGCGGCAGCTAGCCGTCAGCGGCCGTCCTGGTCCGACCCGGGTTCGGAGTCGGGCGCGTACTCGTCGGCGAGCCAGGTCGTCGTCTGCGGTGCGAACAGCAGCACCAGCGCGGGCACGACGATCACCGACAGCACGATGCCCAGCACCAGCTGGTGCGAGTCGGTCAGCAACGACCATGCCACCGGAAGCAGCAGCAACTGCGCGACGACCGCGACGGCCCTGCCCCAGCGCTTGCCGCGCAGCAGCGCGATCCCGGCGGCGAGCACACCACCGAACAGGATGCCCAGCCACAACGCCAGGCCGTATCCGTTGGTGACGCTCTGGTCGTGGGTCCCGGACAGGGCACGCACGACCGAGTACACCGCGAACCCGATCGCGACGATTCCTTCGAGGACGACGAGGGAACCTGCGATGCGCACGGTCGACGGAACGCTGCTGCGGGGGGACTCGATGGGCACCCGGCCAGCGTAGTGGACCCGATCGCGACCACTTAGGCTGATGCTCCGTGCGCGCACTGCTGATCGTTAATCCCCATGCGACGACGACCACTCCCGCGGGCCGGGACCGGCTCGCGCACGCGCTCGGCGGCGCCGTCGCACTCACCGTGGCGCACACGACACATCGCGGTCACGCCGCAGAACTGGCCAGATCCGCCCACGCCGACGGCATGGACGTGATCGTCGCGCACGGCGGCGACGGCACCGTCAACGAGATCGTCAACGGCCTGCTGGGGTCCCCGTCCGATCCTGCGGATCCGACGTTGCCGCTGCTGGCCGTCGTGCCGGGCGGTTCCGCGAACGTGTTCGCGCGGTCGCTGGGAATGTCCGCCGACCCGATGGAGGCCACCGAGCAACTGCTCGGACTGCTCGCCGAGCGCACGCACCGCCGGATCGGGCTCGGTCACTGCGTGGGTCGCTGGTTCGTCTTCAACGCCGGATTGGGCCTCGATGCCCAGGTCTGTGAGGCGATCGACATCAGCCGGGACGGCGGCAAGAGGGTCACCACCGCCCGATACGTGCGGCACGCGATCGCCCAGTTCTTCGCGTCCAAGCGCGCCGAGCCCGCCCTCACGGTCGAATTGCCGGGCCGCGATCCGGTGCCCGGGGTCTATTACGCCTTCGTGTCGAATTCGAGCCCGTGGACATTCCTGGACACACGCCCGGTCCACACCAATCCGGGCACGTCGTTCGATACGGGTCTGGGCGTCTTCGCGATGCGCACGATGGCCGTGTTGCCGAGCCTGCGCGTCATCGCGCAGTTCCTTGCGCGGAACGGCGACCCCCGTTCGAAGCATCTGCTGCGGGCCGACGACGTGGAACGGGTACGGGTGATCTCCTCCCGGCCGATCGGTCTGCAGGTCGACGGCGACTACCTGGGCCTTCACGAGGAGGTCGAGTTCGTGTCGGTGCCCGCAATACTCGATGTGGTGGCTCCCGCGCGATGAATTCCAACAATGGGATTATGTGAATTGGGTTACATTTCTGCTGTCAAGGGTGTAAAAAGTTAGATCGGCAACATGCCTGAACACCGGTGGCGTGAGCTTGCCCACGGTCGGGGCGAATTCTATTGACTTCACGCTCGTTCGTGAAAGCATTCACAAGTAACCGCGCGGAAACACATGTCGGACGCGCACACGAACTTGCAGCAACCAATCACCCCGGTGCGGAGCACCTTCGAAGGAGAGTAGAAGCATGGACTGGCGCCACAAGGCAATCTGCCGCGACGAGGATCCGGAGCTGTTCTTCCCCGTGGGAAACAGCGGCCCGGCCATCGCGCAGATTGCTGATGCCAAGCTCGTGTGCAACCGCTGCCCGGTCGTCGCGGACTGCCTGTCCTGGGCCCTCGAGTCCGGTCAGGACGCCGGGGTCTGGGGTGGAATGAGCGAGGACGAGCGTCGCGCGCTCAAGCGTCGCAACGCCCGTACCCGCGCCCGCACCGCCGTCTAGACAGAGCGCTGACGCCACCCTGCCTCACGGCGGGGCGGTTGTCGCAGGGCAAGAGGACAGCCCGGCACCATTTCGGGTGCCGGGCTTTTGTCTGCCCAGAGCAAGGTCCGCGACACCGGGTACGCAGCGACACCGGGTACGCAGCGCCCGGGCTGCAGTACGGACCCGGTCAGTTCACCGGCACCCTGCCCAGCGGCAACCGCAGATGCGCGTCGGTGCCGCCCGACTCCCCCCGCTCGAGCCGCAACGTCCCGCCGAGCTCCGCAGCGACCAGCGTCCGCACGATCTGCAACCCGAGCCGGTCGGCCTCCTCGAGCACGAAACCTTCCGGCAGGCCCTTGCCGTCGTCGTTGACGACCACGTCGAGCCACCGCGCCGAACGGTCCGCGCGCAACGTCACGGTGCCGTGCCCGCCCGGCTCGAACGCGTGCTCGACGGAGTTCTGCACCAGCTCGGTCAGCACCATGACGAGTGGGGTGGCCCGGTCCGCCGGGAACACTCCGAGACTGCCTTCGCGTCGCACCCGGATCTGGTTGCCCACCGTCGCGACGTCGATGACGATCGGGATCAACCGGTCGACGACATCGTCCAGATCCACTTCCTCGTCGACGGACATCGACAGCGCCTCGTGCACCAGCGCGATCGACGTCACGCGTCGCACCGCCTCCCCGAGGGCCTGCTGCGCCTCGGCGTTCCCGGTGCGCCGCGCCTGCAACCGCAGCAGCGCCGCGACCGTCTGCAGGTTGTTCTTCACCCGGTGATGTATCTCGCGGATCGTCGCGTCCTTGCTCAGCAACGCGCGGTCGCGACGCTTGACCTCGGTGACGTCGCGGATCACCACCGCCGCACCCTCGAGCCGGCCGCCGGGGGCCAGCACCAGCGCCCGCAACAACACCGTCGCACCGCGCGCCTCGATCTCCATGCGCTGACCGATACGGCCCTGCACGGCTCCGCTCAGGTAGTCGGCGACGTCGCCGCTCTCGAACGGATCGGTGACCAGCGCCCTGGTCGTCTCGATGAGGTCCTGGCCGACCAGGTCGGAGTTCAGACCCATGCGGTGGTAGGCGGACAGAGCGTTGGGGCTCGCGTACACCACGCGCCCCTCACGGTCGAGACGGATGAACCCGTCACCGGCGCGGGGGCTCGACTTGGTGTCCGACCGGGACTCCGGCGTCGGGAACGTGCCCTCGCAGATCATCCGGTACAGCGCGTCGGCGCATTCCAGATAGGCGGTCTCGAGCGCACTCGTCGAACGACGGGACACGCGCGCGGCATCGCGGCTCAGAACCGCGATGACCTTGCCGTCCCAGCGCACCGGCACAGCCTGGCGGCGCAGCGGCACCGGGTCGTTCGGATCGACGTCCGCGACGACGATCTTGCCGGTCTCGAACGCCTTCCGGACGTACGGGTGCTCGTCCTCGGACACGATCGTCCCGACGGAATCCTCGGGCAGCACGGTCGAGGCCGTGGTGGGCCGGCACTGGGCGACGCACACGATGTCGCTGGGTTCCGCATTGACCCACAGCAGCACGTCCGCGAACGACAGATCCGCGAGCAACTGCCATTCCCCGACGACGCGCTGGAGATGGTCCACCGCCGCACCCGGCAGGTCGGTGTGCTGGGCGAGCAGGGCGCTGAGTGTGGACACCGGTTTCCCGCCGTTCAGGAGATGACTGCGATGAGATCGCCCGCCTGGATGACATCACCCACGGCGACATCGAGCGCGGTGACCGTGCCGGCGGACTCGGCGATGACCGGGATCTCCATCTTCATCGACTCGAGGATCACGAGGGTGTCGCCCACGTCGACAACGTCCCCCTTGCTCACCACCACCTCGAAGACGGTGGAAACCATCTCGGCGCGTACGTCTTCAGCCATCGAAACCCCAATCCGTGGACCTGACGGTGGACCTGCCGACAGGACCACCCAACCACACGTGAAACACTGTAATGAACGAGAAAGGAGTCCCGACCATGGGTAAGCGAGGCCGCAAGAAGCGCAGCCGCAAGGGTAACGCCGCCAACCACGGCAAGCGTCCCAACGCCTGAGGCGTAGGCACAGACGTCGAAGGGGCCGGAAAGCACACGCTTTCCGGCCCCTCGACCGTTCTCGGGGCGGTTCGGCCCTCGCCTTCAGCCCTCCGTCTCGGTGCGCTTCACCACGACGTTCCGGCGGATCTCGATCATCAGGCGTTCCCGCAGTCCTTCGGGAGCGTGCTCGCCCCCGCACTTGCGGCTGAGCAACGATTTGATCTTCTCCTCGATGCCGTACGCCTCGAGGCACGGGCCGCATTCGTGCAGGTGGTGCTGCAGCCGCGCGCGGGACGTCTCGTCGCACTCGGAGTCGAGCAGCAGGTACACGTCCGCGATCACCGCGGAGCAGTCGATCGGTTCGAATTCGGTCGGCTCGCTCACCGAGCTCCCCCCTTCTCGTTCGCGGTGTTCGCATCCGCTGCCGCGGCGACGGCGGCGTCGACCGCGCCGTCCCGATTGAATCCCCGTTCTCGCGCGACGTCGGCGAGCAGGCCGCGCAGCTGCTTGCGTCCGCGATGCAGGCGCGACATCACCGTGCCGATGGGCGTGCCCATGATCCCGGCGATCTCCTTGTAGGGGAATCCTTCGACGTCGGCGTAGTACACAGCCATCCGGAACTCCTCGGGAAGTTCCTGCAGCGCCTGCTTGATCGCGTCGTCCGGCAGCGCGTCGAGGGCCTCGACCTCGGCCGACCGCAGACCGGTGGACATGTGTTCGGCGGTCGCGGCGAGCTGCCAGTCGGTGATCTCGTCCGTCGGATACTGCGCCGGCTGGCGTTGCTTCTTGCGGTACGAGTTGATGTAGGTGTTCGTCAGGATCCGGTACAACCACGCCTTGAGGTTGGTGCCTTCCTTGAACGACGCGAACGCCGAGAACGCCTTGATGAACGTCTCCTGGACCAGATCCTCCGCGTCCGACGGGTTGCGGGTCATCCGCAGGGCCGCGCCGTAGAGCTGGTCCAGCATCGGCAGCGCGTCGCGCTCGAACCGTTCGGCCAGCTCCGCACCTGACTCTTCGACCACACCGATCCCTTCACTTGCCGTATCCGTGAAGGCTACCGGCCGCGGGGGGCACAGCACAGGCACGCGGTACTCCGATCACTGTTCGATCACTGTTCGCCGTTCAGGGTCGCCCCCGAGCGGGGGCGGCCACCCCGGATCAACAACGCGTCCGGGCGCGTTGTTCCCGGAGCCGGTGCTGTCCTGGCGTCCGGCCCTGGGGTGTCCGCCCCTGGCGTGGCCGGTCCTAGAGTGTCCGGCATGGCCTCGACCTCCACCCCCGCGACGAAACTGCTGACCCGGGAGAAGGTGTCGCACCGGGTTCACGAGTACGACCACGACGCCCGCGCCGCGTCGTACGGCACCGAGGCCGTCGACGTGCTGGGCGAGCGGCTCGGTGTCGAGGCCGCGCAGATCTTCAAGACACTGGTGGTGAAGCTGTCCGACGGCAAACTCGCGGTCGCGGTGATCCCGGTCCCGGCCAAGCTCTCCCTCAAGGCCGCCGCCGGGGCACTCGGTGGCGGTAAGGCGGTGATGGCCGAACGCGCCGACGCCGAACGCGCCACCGGGTACGTGCTCGGCGGGATCTCTCCGCTCGGTCAGCGCAGCCGGTTGCGCACGGTCGTCGACTCGTCCGCGCAGAACTGGGAGCAGGTGCTGTGCAGCGCGGGCCGCCGCGGGCTGGAAATCGAACTGGCGCCCGCCGATCTGATCCGGCTGACCGGGGCGGTCGTCGCCCCGATCACCGCAGGTCCGTAGCCCTTTCTCCACCCGATCCTCCACCCGTCGCGACGGGACGCGATCTCTGTGATGGTTGACACACCTTCCGGAATGAATGTACATTCACTCACAGTGAAGGGGCATTCATTCACATCGCGAACCACCCCCCGAACCCGAGTCGACGAGGAGTCACCATGTCCGGATTCGAAGACATCACCTACGAGGTCGAGGACCACGCCGCGGTCATCACGATCAACCGCCCGGAGCGCTACAACGCCTTCCGCGGCAAAACGGTCGAAGAACTGATCAAGGCGTTCCGCTCCGCCTGGGCCGACAGCCGTGTCGCCGCAATCATCCTCACCGGCGCGGGCGAGAAGGCGTTCTGCACCGGAGGCGACGTCAAACAGCGCGCCGAGACCGGCGACTACGGCCCCACCGAGTCCGGCATGTTCGAAATCGGCAACCTGCACAAGCTAATTCGCGACGTCCCCAAGCCCGTCATCGCGGCGGTCAACGGCATCGCCGTCGGCGGCGGTCACGTCCTGCACGTCCTGTGCGACCTGACGATCGCCTCGGAGAACGCGAAGTTCGGCCAGGCCGGTCCGCGTGTCGGTTCGTTCGACGCCGGCTTCGGCTCCGCCTTCCTCGCCCGCGTCGTCGGAGAGAAGCGCGCCCGCGAGATCTGGTACCTGTGCCGCCAGTACGACGCCGCCACGGCCGAGCGCTGGGGACTGGTGAATTGGGTTGTCCCGCAGGACAAACTGCTCGACGAGGCCAAGGCGATCGTCGCCGAGATCGCCGAGAAGAGCCCCACCGCGATCCGATTCCTCAAGCAGTCGTTCAACGCCGACACCGACCACCAGGCCGGGCTGAGCAATCTCGCGATGTCCGCACTGGACCTGTTCGGCAAGTCCGACGAAGGACTCGAAGGAGCCAAGGCCTTCGCGGAGAAGCGCCCCGCCGAGTTCGCCAAGTTCGTCAACGCCTGATTCGCCAGTCACACCCGTCGAAAGGACATCCCGTCATGGGCAACATCGCATTGGTGACCGGCGCCGGCTCCGGTATCGGCAAGGCCATCGCGCTGGCGTTCGCCGCGCAGGGCGACCGCGTGATCGCCGCCGACCTCGATCTCGCCGCCGCCGAAGCCACCGCCAAGGAGAACACCGAACTCATCACCGCTCTCCCGGTGGACATCTCGGTCCGCGCCCAGGTCGACGAACTGCGCGACCGGACCTTCGCCGAGGTGGGCGTCCCCAACGTCGTCGTCAACGCCGCCGGCTGGGACCGGACCGACCAATTCCTCAACGCGACACCGGAATTCGCGGAGAAGGTCGTAGCGATCAACTACCTCGGCCCGGTGCACGTCTGCAGCGCCTTCCTTCCCGGCATGATCGACGCGGGCAACGGGGGCCGCGTGATCAACCTCGCCTCCGACGCCGGCCGCGTCGGCAGCTCCGGCGAGTCCATCTACGCGGGCGCGAAAGGCGGCGTCATCGCCCTCACCAAGTCGCTCGCACGAGAGATGGCCCGCCACGGCATCTCCGTCAACTGCGTCTGCCCCGGCCCCACCGACACCCCGCTGTTCCAGGCGCAGGACGAGAAGCTCAAGGCAGCGCTGATCAAAGCGATTCCGTTCCGCCGGCTCGCCCGGCCCGACGAGGTGGCCGCGCCCGTCCTGTTCTTCGCATCGGAATCCGCGTCGTTCATCACCGGACAGGTGATCAGCGTCAGCGGCGGCCTCACCATGGCCGGCTGAATCGGCAACCAGGAGGGACGGACACCATGACCGCGTCGTACAACGCCCGGGCCTACCGGGAGTACTTCGAGAACGATTTCACGTACCTCAACGGCTTCCGGCGCAACACCGGGCGGTTCGGGAACCGGATCGCCGTGAGCGATCCGGACACCGGACGGCAGTGGACCTACGCCCAGCTCGGCGAACGGGTGGACCGCATTGCGACCGGTCTCGCGGACGCCGGGGTGGTTGCCGGGGATGTCGTCGCCTACCAGCTGTTCAACGGTGTCGAATTCGCCGAGCTGTATCTCGCCACCCAGGCCGTGGGCGCGGTCGGTTCGCCGGTGAACTACCGCCTCGCCGCCGGAGAAACGGCATTCGTGCTGGACAAGAGCGCGCCGACGGTGTTCGTCTACGACACAGAACTCACCGCGACGGTGCGTGAGGCGTTGCGACTCGCGCTGCACACCCCGAAGGTGATCGTCGCGGTCGGCGACGGCGACCCCGTCGAAGTGGACGGTGCCACCGTGATCCGCTACGGCCACCTGGCCGCCGACCGCGTGGCCCTGCCGCCGCTGCACCGGACGGTGTGGGACGAGACCACCCGCCTCTACACCTCCGGCACCACCGGAATGCCGAAAGGCGTGCCGCTCAACAGCATGATCGAGGTCTTCAGCGCGCACGACGTGATCATGCACTTCCCGCTGACTCCCGAGGACCGGACGCTCAACATGACGCCGTGGTTCCATCGCGGCGGCCTGTACTCCGGCGGCCCGAACCCGGTGTTCTACGTCGGCGGTGAGGTGGTGCCGCTGCGGACGTTCGACGCGGACCGGGTGCTCGATCTCGTCGCCGAGCGCGGACTGACGTTCCTCATCGGCGCTCCCACCAACCTCGCGATGCTCGCCGCCGCCCAGGAGGCACGCCCGCGCGACCTGTCCAGCCTGCGCGGCATCGTGACGATGGGCGCCCCGCTCGAACGCGAAGCGGCGCTGCGCTACCAGCAGGTACTCAACCCACGGATCTTCAACGGCTATGGCAGCACCGAAGGGTTCTGGAACACCTTCCTGCGGCCGGCGGACCTTCCCGACCGGGCCGGCAGTGCGGGCCGCGCCTGCACCGACGACGACGTCCGCGTGGTCCGCGTGTACGCGGACCGTCTCGCGGATCCGGACGACGTGGTCGCCAAGGACGGCGAGGACGTCGGTGAGATCATCGTCCGCTCCCCCAAGTGCGCCAACGCCTACTTCGACTCCCCCGATCAGGAGAAGGCGAAGTTCCACCGCGGATGGCTGCACATCGGCGACCTCGGCACGTGGGACGCCGACGAATTCGTCACCGTCGTCGGCCGCAAGGACGACATGCTCGTCTCCGGCGGGGAGAACGTCCACCCGGTGCAGGTCGAAGAAGCCCTCAACGCCCATCCCCAGGTGCTGGACTCGCTCGTCGTCGGCGTTCCCCACGACACGTGGGGCCGGATCGTCGTGGCCTACATCGTCGCCGACGAACCCGCCCCGACCGCCGACGACCTCGACGCCCACTGCCGCGACCACCCGATGCTGTCGGCGTTCAAACGACCGCGCGCCTACCGCTTCGTCGAGTCGCTGCCGGTCAGCGCGACCGGCAAGAAACTCCACTACCGGGCGACCGACACCGCCGCCGGCGAGTACGCCGCCGGCCTGTTCACGACCCCCACGGCCTCGAAGATCGCCCGGTGAGCACCGCCGCACCGGCCCAAGGACGGACACCATGAACGCACGACTGGAATACGACTCCGAACACCGGCAGTTCCGCGAGGTCGCCCGCGACTTCGTCCGGGACCGGATCACGCCGGTGCACGAGGACTGGGAACGGGCGTCGCGCCTCGACCGGTCCCTGTTCACCGACGCCGGCAAGCTCGGGCTGCTCGGTTTCTCCGTCGACGAGAAGTACGGCGGCCCCGGCGTCGACGACTTCCGCTACAACGCCATCCTCATCGACGAGGTCAACCGCGCCGGGAACGCCGCCGCAGGCATCGCGTTCTCCCTGCAGAACGACGTGGTCCTGCCCTACCTCACGGACATGACCGACGACGAGCAGAAGGCCCGCTGGCTGCCCGGCGTCGTGACCGGCGAGACCGTGCTGGGCATCGCGATGACCGAGCCCGGCGCCGGCAGCGACCTGACCGGCATCCGCACCACCGCCGTCCGCGACGGCGACCACTACGTGGTCGACGGAGCCAAGACGTTCATCTCCAACGGGCAGAACGGGGACCTGTTCGTCGTCGCGACCCGCACCTCGCCCGACCCGCACAACGGGCTGACGCTGCTCGTCGTCGAGGCCGACACCCCCGGTTTCTCCCGCGGACGCAACCTCGAGAAGATCGGCCTGCACGCCCAGGACACCAGCGAGCTGACCTTCACCGGCATGCGCGTGCCGGTCGCGAACCGGCTCGGCGAGGAGGGGCAGGGCTTCCACCAGCTCGTGCACAACCTGCCGCAGGAACGGCTCTCGCTGTCGATCGGCGCGGTCGCCGCCGCGGAAGGAGTGTTCGCGCAGACCGTCGAGTACGTCAAGGAACGCAAGGCGTTCGGCAAGCCGGTGGCCGGCTTCCAGAACACCCGGTTCGTGCTCGCGGAGCTGGCCACCGAACTGGATCTGGCCCGCACCTTCCTCGACGACTGCATCGCCGAGCACGTCGCCGGTGAGCTGTCCGCGGCCCGCGCGGCACGGCTCAAGTGGTGGACGACCGAACTGCAGGTGCGCGTGGCGGACCGCTGCCTGCAACTGCACGGCGGCTACGGCTACATGCGCGAATACGCGGTGTCCCGCGCGTTCGTCGACGCCCGCATCCAGACGATCTACGGCGGCACCACCGAGATCATGAAGACGATCGTCGCCAAGGACCTGGGCATCTGAGACGCCCGGGTGTTTGAAACATCGGACGAGTTCCGTTCCGGTACAACATGATCCACCAGCAGAAACGGAGAAGCCATGACCGTCGTCGTCGGACGCGAAGGCCATGTCGGCATCATCACCCTCGACCGCCCCGCCGTGAACGCGTTCGACGAGGAACAGACCGCCGGATTCGCCGCGGCGGTCGCGGAACTCGGCGCCGACACCCGCGTCCGGTCGCTGCTGATCCGCGGGGCGGGCCGGCACTTCTGCGGCGGAGCCGACATCGCGATGATGGACTCCTGGCGAACCGCCCCCGATCGCCGGGAACGTCTCGCCCGTTTCGCGAAGCGTCTCCAGGACGCCCTGGAGACGCTGGCGGAGCTGCCGAAACCGTCGATCGCGGCGATCACCGGCGCCGCGACCGGCGGCGGCCTCGAACTGGCGCTGGCCTGCGACTTCCGCATCGCCGGCACCTCCTCCCGGCTCGGGCTGCCCGAGGTCGGGCTCGGGCTGCTGCCCGGCGCCGGCGGCACCCAGCGGTTGACCCGGATCGCCGGGCCCGCCGTCGCCACCCGGATCGTCCTCGGCGCCGAACTCGTCGACGGACGGGAGGCGCACCGGCTCGGGATCGTGCACTGGGTGGTCGACGGCGGTGTCGAGGACGGCGGTGTCGAGGACGGCGGCGTCGAGGAGGCTGCGATGCGGCACGCACAGCGGCTCGCGGCGCTGCCTCCGGCCGCCTACGGCGCGGCCAAGCGCTGCATCGCCGCGGCACGCGGCACCGACGGTTTCGCCACCGAGATCGACGAGATCGGCCGGCTCATCGAGACCGACGAGACGACCCGGCTGCTCGAACGGTTCGTGACCGCCGCGCGCTGACCGGGCACATCCGTCCGATCGGTACTGTGAATCCACCCATCGGCGACGAGGAGTACCCCCATGACCACCCGAGACGACGCGCTGAACGTCGACGAGGCCGTGCGCGCCGTGCGCGCCCACTCGCGTCGCAAGCAGGTGCTCGAGGCCGCGGTGCGCCTGATGGAGCAGACCGGGTTCCACCAGATGTCGATGCAGGCCCTGGCCGACGAGGCGGGAGTCAGCGTCGGCCTGATCTACAAGTACTTCGGCGGCAAGGAGGACGTGCTCCTCGCGACCGTCACCTCGATCCTCGACGCCTTCCGCGACCAGCTGGAACCGGCGATGGACGCCGCCGGCGAGGACCCGGTGGAGCGGTTGGCCGCGGGCATGCGCCGCTATCTCGAGGTCGTCGACTCCAACCTCGACGCGGTGGTCCTGACCTACCGGGAGAGCCGCACGCTCGACAAGGCCGGCCGGGAACGTATCAAGGAGCTCGAGGTCGCCACCGCGGCACCGCTGCGCGCCACCCTCGAAACCGGTATCGCGTCCGGGGAGTTCAGCCCGGTCGACGTCGACCTCATCGTCTTCGACTTCATGCTCCTCGCCCACGGATGGGCGCTGAAGCAGTGGCACTTCGGCCGGCACTACACACTCGACGAGTACACGACCCTGCAGATCCGGTTCGTGCTGAACTCCATCGTGCCCGCCGACCGTCGCGCGAAGTACCCGCACCTGCTCAGGCTGTCCTAGCCGCGCCTACAACAGCGCCATCTGCTCACCGCTCCCGTCGTCGGGCACGAGCAGCTCGGGACCGTTGTTGCGCACGCTGTTGACCTTCGGGGAGACCCGCCGGACCGTGATCGCCGAGACCGCCTCGAGGCTCGGACGGATCAGGTCCGGATGCCCCAGGCTGTCCGGGTCCAGCCAGGCGTCCCACCGGTCCGGCGGCAGGATCAGCGGCATCCGCTCGTGGACGTTGCGCAACTGCGCGACCGAGTCGGCGGTCAGGATGGTGGTGCTGACCAGCGGCGCCGCGTCGGGAACCGTCGGGTCGCGCCACACCGCCCACAGGCCCGCCATGCAGATCCGCGAACCGTCCTCCGGGGACATGTAGTACGGCACCTTCGCGGTCTTCCCGTCCGGTGTCGGTTCGACCTGCCACTCGTACCAGCCGTCCATCGGCACCAGGCAGCGCTTGTACCGCAGCGACTGCGCGAACGACGGCTTCGTGGCCACCGACTCGGAGCGGGCATTGAACAGCGGCGCGCTCCTGCCGATCTCCTTCGCGAACGGCGGCACGAGACCCCACCGCATGCGACGGATCCGACGCGTCACCGGCTCCTCCGGATTCTCGCGATCGCGCCGGGCGACCACGGTGAGCACCCGCGTCGTCGGGGCGACGTTGAAATTGACGGCGCTGAAGTCACCGCCGCTGTCGTAGGCGTCCCCTCCTCCACCCGTCTCGTCGATCGCGTCGAGCTCCGCCGTGAGGGTCGCCGGGTCCGCCGTCGTCGCATACCTGCCGCACATAGGGCGAGTCTGACAGCCGGCTCCGACGACCACTTCCCCGCGTCGGACGCGCCGGGTGCACACCCGGCTGCGACGATGGGAGAAGATGGTCGGGTGAGTCTGTGGAGAGCCCCCCGAGCCGAGTCCCCCGTCGACGCCACCGTGACCCTGCCCGGATCCAAGTCGATCACCAACCGCGCGCTGATCCTCGCCGCCCTCGCCGACGGTCCCTCGACGATCACCGGGGCCCTGCGCAGCCGCGACACCGACCTGATGATCGCTGCCCTGCGCGGGCTGGGTACGACGATCACCGAACGTGACAACGGCACCACCCTCGACGTCGTTCCCGGCGACCTGCACGGCGGCGACGTCGCCTGCGGGCTCGCCGGCACCGTCATGCGGTTCGTGCCGCCGCTCGCGGCACTCGCCGACGGGGACGTCTTCTTCGACGGCGACGAGCAGGCCAAGACCCGGCCGATGGGAACCGTTCTGGACGCCCTGCGGTCCCTCGGCGCGGACATCGACGGCGAGCGACTGCCGTTCACCGTGCACGGCGCCGGCGCACTGCACGGCGGAACCGTCACCATCGACGCGTCCGGATCCTCGCAGTTCGTCAGCGGCCTGCTGCTGTCTGCAGCCCGCTACGACGAGGGCGTCACCGTCCACCACAGCGGGGAGCCGGTGCCGTCGATGCCGCACATCGACATGACCGTCGAGATGCTGCGCGCCGCCGGTGTCGACGTCGACACCGCCGACGCGAACACGTGGCGCGTGGTGCCGGGCCCGATCCGGGCGATCGACGTCGAGGTCGAACCGGACCTGTCGAACGCGACGCCCTTCCTCGCCGCCGCGGCCGTCACCGGCGGCACGGTGTCGGTCCCGATGTGGCCGAAGTCGACCACGCAGGCCGGCGACGCGATCCGCGTCATTCTCGAGCGGATGGGCGCGACCGTCACCTGGTCGGACGGCACCTTGACGGTGCGCGGCCCCGAGCGGCTCACCGGCATCGACATCGACCTGCACGACGTGGGGGAGCTCGCGCCGACCGTCGCGGCCCTCGCCGCACTCGCGACGACCCCGTCGCAGCTGCGCGGCATCGCGCACCTGCGCGGCCACGAGACCGACCGGCTCGCGGCTCTGGTGACCGAGATCGTCCGGCTCGGCGGATCCGCGACCGAAACCGAGGACGGACTGCGCATCGAACCGGCCACTCTGCACGGCGGACAATGGCAGTCCTACGCCGATCACCGCATGGCCACCGCCGGGGCGATCATCGGTCTCGTCGTCGACGACGTCGACGTCCACGACATCGGCACCACCTCCAAGACGCTGCCCGGATTCGAGTCGCTGTGGGCGGCGATGCTGACGGGAGCGCGCTCCTGAACCGGCGGCGCCAGTACGACGAGTCCGATGTCCGGGTCCGCCCGGGTAAGGGCTCGCGGCCGCGCACCAAGGATCGCCCCGCCCACCTCGACGCCGTCGAGGGCATGGTCGTCTCCGTCGACCGCGGTCGCTGGGGTGTGGTGCTCGGCGGCGACCCGAATCGCCCGATCGTGGCGATGCGCGCGCGCGAACTCGGCCGTACCCCGATCGTGGTCGGCGATCGCGTCGGCGTCGTCGGCGACCTGTCGGGCCGTCCGGACACGCTCGCGCGGATCGTGCGGGTCCACGACCGCGAGACGGTGCTGCGACGCACCGCCGACGACACCGATCCGTTCGAGCGGATCGTCGTCGCGAACGCGCAGCGGTTGCTCATCGTCGTCGCACTCGCCGATCCGCCGCCGCGGACGGGTCTGGTCGAACGTGCACTGGTCGCGGCCTACGCCGGCGGACTGACTCCCGTGCTGGGCCTGACGAAATCCGATCTCGCCGACCCCGCCGAGTTCACCGCCCAGTTCGCCGATCTGGACCTGCCGGTGATGCTCGTCGGCAAGGACGACGACCTCAGCGAGCTCACCGAAATGATCACCGATTCGGTGACCGCCCTGATCGGGCACTCCGGCGTGGGCAAGTCGACGCTGGTCAACAGGCTGGTGCCGGACGCGGCCCGCGCGACCGGCGAGGTGTCCGGCGTCGGAAAGGGCCGGCACACCTCGACCCAATCGGTGGCGCTGCCGTTGCCCGGCGGCGGCTGGGTCATCGACACCCCCGGCATCCGCTCGTTCGGGCTCGCGCACATCTCCGCGGAGAACGTCGTCGCCGCGTTCTCCGATCTGGCCGAGGCGGTGGAGGACTGCCCGCGCGGGTGCACCCACCTCGGTCCCCCGGCCGACCCCGAGTGCGCGCTCGACAACCTCGAAGGCAAGTCCCTGCGCCGCGCCCAGGCCGTGCGGGGACTGCTCACCGCGCTCACCGAGAACGAAGCCTGGTGACGCAGATCGGCCCCCGGCTCCGAAAGGGAGCCGGGGGCCGATCTGCAGAGCAACGGGAGTCGCTCAGCGCATTCCCAGGCTCAGCGCATTCCCAGGACGCGGCGGACGAATCCGCGCTTGCGGGTCTTCTCGATCGCGGTGGCCAGTCCGACCCGGCGACCGGTGAGCGGATCGATCTCGGCCTTGCCGCCGAAACCGCGTTCCGATGCCGTCTCGGGAGCGGCGTCCCGGGTGTCCTTGAGGTACTTGTCGGGCAGCGACAGCTTCGCGATGGTGCGCCACGACTTCCAGTACTGCACCGCGAGCGGACCCGTGGTGTACGGAAGGTCGTACTTCTCGCACAACGCCTTCACCCGGAGCGAGATCTCGTGGTACCGGTTGGACGGCAGGTCCGGGTAGATGTGGTGCTCGATCTGGTAGCTGAGGTTGCCGGTCATGAAATCCATGACGCGACCACCGGAGATGTTGGCCGAACCGAGCATCTGCCGCAGGTACCACTCGGCGTGCGTTTCGTTCTCGACGTCGGCCTTGGTGAACTTCTCGGCACCGTCCGGGAAGTGCCCGCAGAAGATCACGGCGTTGGTCCAGATGTTGCGCACGAAGTTCGCGGTCGCATTCGCGGTGAGCGTCGACTTCCATGCCTTGCCGGTCAGCGCCGGGTGCACCACGTAGTCCTTGAGCGTCTGCTTGCCGAGCTTGACGAGCACCTCGCTGCCGAGTTCCTTGGTGCGCTCGCGGTCGTCGCGACCCTGGATGACCTTGCCGAGCTCGAGCAGCTGGATCGCGATGCCGTACTGGAACAGCGACGCGAGGATCGCGTTGTAGGCGATGTTGCCGAGGTAGAACGGCTTCCAGCGCTGGTCGCGGGTCACGCGCAGCAGCCCGTATCCCACGTCGTCGTCCATGCCGAGGATGTTCGTGTACTTGTGGTGCAGGTAGTTGTGGGTCTGCTTCCAATGCGCCGACGGATCGACGTTGTCCCACTCCCAGTTCGCCGAATGCACCTCGGGGTCGTTCATCCAGTCCCACTGCCCGTGCATCACGTTGTGCCCGAGCTCCATGTTCTCGATGATCTTGGAGAGCGAGAGCATGGCGGTGCCCAGGACCCACAGCGAGCGCTTACGGGAACCGAAGAGCACTGCACGCCCGCCGACTTCGAGTCCACGCTGGAGCCTGATCGTGTTGCGCACGTAGCGGGCATCCCGCTCGCCGCGCGCCTCCTCGATGTCGCGACGGATGGCGTCGAGTTCGCGGCCGATGGCCTCGACGTCGGCCTCCGTCAGGTGCGCATACTCTTTGATGTCCGAAATGGCCATGCGGCTACCCTACCGTAAGTTACGGCGCCGTAGGTTAGCCGATTCCGCGCTGTGAGAGGAATCACAATCAAGATCGTTTCGCGCGGCGAGCGGTGAGTTTCGCCTCCGCGTGGGTGCGCAACGCCGTCAGCAGACCCCGCCGCCGGCCCGTCACCGGATCGACCACGAGCTCCGCGGCCCGGGCGCCCTGCACCAGCGAGAACTTGCGCTCGGACGAGGTCTCGGGCGCGTCGTCCGAGGTGGCCCGGAGGAACCGGTCCGGCAACGCGAGCTTGTGGATGGTCCGCAGCGCGAGCAGGTACTGCTTGCCGAGCGAACCGGTCGTGTACGGGAGGTCGTACTTGGCGCACAGAGCACGCACCCGGGCCGCGATCTCCGGATACCGGTTGCTCGGCAGATCCGGGAACAGGTGGTGCTCGATCTGATAGCTCAGGTTCCCCGTCAGGAATCCCATCACCGGGCCTCCGGAGATGTTCGCACTGCCGAGCAGCTGCCGCAGATACCACTGCGCGTGCGTCTCGTTCTCGAACTGCTCGACGGTGAACTTCTCGGCCCCGTCCGGGAAGTGCCCGCAGAAGATCACCGCGTACGCCCACAGGTTCCGGATCAGGTTCGCGGTGAGATTCGCGGACAGTGTGCTGCGCCAGGCCGGGCCCGTCAACGCGGGGAACAACGCCACGTCCTTGACGACCTGACGTGCCGCCTTGCGCGCAAAGTCCTTGTTGGGCTGCGAGTTCCACTGCGTGCGCGAAACCCCGTCGGCCTCCTTCTGTGCCGCCAGGTCGTGCAGGGCGATGCCCCACTCGAAGGTCGCGGCGAGGATCACGTTCGCGGTCGGCTGGAGCAGGTTGCGGGGCCGCCACGCCTCGTCGCGGGTCATCCGCAGAATGCCGAATCCCACGTCCTCGTCCATGCCGACGATGTTCGTGTACGTGTGGTGCGCGTAGTTGTGGGCACGCTTCCAGTGCGCCGACGGCCCCGTCTGGTCCCACTCCCACGACGTGGAGTGGATCTCCGGGTCGTTCATCCAGTCCCACTGCCCGTGCATCACGTTGTGCCCGAGCTCCATGTTCTCGATGATCTTCGCGAGCGAGAGCATCCCGGTACCCAGCACCCAGAACGGACGCCGGCGGGAGCCGAACAGCACCGCCCGCCCACCGAGCTCGAGCACCCGCTGCAACCGGATCGTGTTGCGGATGTAGCGGGCGTCCCGCACCCCGCGCGAGTCCTCGACGTCACGTCGGATCGCGTCGAACTCACGACCCAGCGCTTCGATGTCCGAATCGCTGAGGTGCGCGAACGCGCGGATGTCGGTGATGGCCACTCAGGGTCCTTGCTGTGGAACGGGCGGTGGAACGTCAGGCGTCGAGAGTGCAGTCCCCGGCAGCCGCGGAAATGCAGGTCTGGACACGCTCACCCTCGGCGTGCTCCTGACCGGACCGCAGATCGACGATGTGCCCCTTCTCGAGCGGGACCACACAAGTCTGACAGATGCCCATCCGGCAGCCGAACGGCATCAGTGCGCCGACGCTCTCACCGGCCTCGAGCAGTGTGGTCGCGCCGTCGACGGTGACGGTCTTGCCCGACTTCGCGAAGGTCACGGTGCCGCCCGAACCGGAGGTGTCGGCGCGGGTGACCGCGAACCGCTCAAGGTGCAGACGATCCTCGAGGCCGGCCTTCTTCCAGAACGCCTCGATATCGTCGAGCATCTGCTGCGGTCCGCACGCCCAGGTCTGGCGTTCGCGCCAGTCGGGGCAGACCTCGTCGAGCCGGTCCAGGGTGAACTTCCCCTGCGAGCGGGTGAGCTGGACGTGCGACCGGAACCGGTCGTGCGTGGCGTCGAACTTCTCGAGCTCGGCACGGAACATCACGTCGTCCGCGGTCGGCGCCGAGTGCACGTGCACGACGTCGGGCAGTTCGACGTCGCGGTCGACCGCGCGACGGTCGAGCGTGCGCAGCATCGACATGATCGGCGTGATCCCACTGCCGGCGGTGAGCATCAGGATCCGCTCCGGCGGCGGGTCGGGCAGCACGAAGTCGCCCTTCGGAGCCGCGAGCCGCACGATCGTGCCGGCGGGCACGCCGGTGACGAGGTGGCTCGACAGGAAGCCTTCCGGCATCGCCTTGACCGCGATCGAGATGAGCTTGTCGTTCCAGGTGGGCGACGAGGTCAGCGAGTAGGACCGCCAGTGCCACCGGCCGTCGATGTGCAGACCGATGCCGATGTACTGACCCGGGTTGTAGCCGAAGTCGAATCCCCAGCCGGGCTTGATGACGAGGGTTGCCGAATCCGTGGTCTCCGGGCGCACCTCGACGATGCGCCCACGCAGCTCACGCGCGGACCACAGCGGGTTGACCAGGTGCAGGTAGTCGTCGGGCAGCAGCGGTGTCGTGAATCGCGCGACCGCGCCTCGTACGAGATTCGACACGGACCGCTCGGACGCCGAGACGTGCGCCGCGGGACGCTCGATCCACTCCTTCAAACCCATCGACCACTTCTCCTCACCCCGGTATGCCTACGGTGCCGTAGGTTACCAGAAAGCTACGGTGCCGTAGGTTACGGCCAGGCAGTCGACAAACAGCTGGAGCAGTTCCGGAACTAGAGGAGTTCCAGAAGGAACGGCAACTCCTGCGTCGCATACCAGGCGAGCTGATGGTCCTCCGCGTCGCCGAGCACGAACTCGGCTTCCTCGTCACCCATGTCCGCGGCGTCGATGACCTCCACGGCCCGCGCCACGTCCGCTTCGGCTCCTTCGAGATCGACGTGGACCGACGCCACCGACTTCAGCGTGACGGGTGCGGCGAGCCGGACGACCGCATCGTCGAGATCCGGCCGCGGGGTGGCCTCCTCGACGTCCGCGGCCACCACCACCCGACGCACGGGCAGATCCTCGGCCGACCCGTCCGTGGCGGACTCGTCGTCCGCCCGTGCCGCCAGGAGCCTCAGCGAGGCCCGGGCGGCCTCCGCCATGGCGACCTCGGCGAGTTCCTCGTCGTCCCCGGACGTGTAGGCCTCGCGCAGCGCGGCCGTCACCGCGAACGCCGTGCGGTTCACCGCCTCGACCTCGCCGTCGGCCACCAGCCGCTGCAGCATGTCGATCGTGGCCGGCACGTAGACCCGCGTCTTGCCCTTACCTACTGGCATCCAACAACTCCTCGAGTGCTTCCTGGAGCAGCGACGTCAGGACCCCCACATCGGGCATCGCATCGCGGTCCGCGTTCAAACCGTAGTAGACGGACCCGTCGTAGGACGTCAGCGCAATGCTCAACGCCTGGTTCTTCAGCAGCGGCGACACCGGGTACATCTCCAGGACCGGTATGCCGGCCAGGTAGAGCGGGTGCTGCGGACCGGGTGCGTTGGTGATCATCAGGTTGAACATGCGCTGCGAGAAGCCGCTGGCCACCCGCACCCCCACCGCGTGCATGGTCGCCGGCGCGAAACCGGACAACCGGATCATGGCCTGCGCCGCGATCCGGCGGCGCTGCCGCGCGTAGGCCTCCCCGGCGTGCGCGATGTGTGACAACCGCACCACGGCGTTCGGCTCCCCCACCGGCAGGTCGACGAGGAAAGTCGACACCTCCCCCTGCGGGTGCACCTGGATCGTCTCGGCACCCTCGGCGTCGCCGACGTCGGCCGGATCCTGCGTGTACACCGACATCGGCACCATCGCGCGCACCACCGACGCCTCGGTCACCGGTTCGCCGCGCGAGAGCAGCCAATAGCGCAACGCCCCGGAGATCACCGCGAGCACGACGTCGTTGATGGTGCAGCCGTACCGGGAATGGATCTTGCGGTACAGCTCCAGATCGGACCGCACCACCGCGAACCGGCGGCTGCGCGAGATCGACTCGTTGAGCGGGCTCTCCGGCGCCGACTGTGCGGCGGTCTGCGCCAGGCGCCCGACCACGTCGACGGCCTCGGCCGCCGTGGCGGCGAGGTTGCCCACGGCCGAACGCAGCAGCGCGATGCCCTCTCCCGGTCGCGCGACCAGGTCGGCGAGCGCGCCGATCACGAGCGCGGTGTCCGAGGGCTCCTGCTCCGGCATCCACAGCTCTTCGGGCACCTGCCGGGGTTCGACATCGGAATCGAAGAGAACCTGCCCGATGTCCAGCGCGTCCTCGCCGTCGACGAGCGCCGAATGCGACTTCGTGAACAACGCACACCGGTTTCCCTCGAGGCCCTCGACGAGGTACATCTCCCACAGCGGGCGGGTCCGGTCCAGCGGACGGGAGATCAGCCGCGCCAGCAGATCGTGCAACTGGTCGTCCGATCCGGGGCGGGGCAGCGCCGAGCGACGCACGTGGTAGGCGATGTCGAAGTCGCGGTCGTCCACCCACACCGGCCGCGCCAGTCCCAGGGCGACCTCCCGCACCTTCTGCCGATAGCGCGGCACCTCCGAGATCCGGCGTTCCACGAGCTGCAGCAGCGTCTCGAAGTCGAAACCACCCTCCGGTTCGGAGAGGATCGCCAGCGACCCGATGTGCATCGGCGTGTTCGTCGTCTCCAGGAAGTAGAACGATGCGTCCTGCGCGGTCATGCGGGTCGTCATCTGCGAGTGTCCCCCTCACCCCGGTCCGTGACCGTGTCCCCTGCCGCCGAGTTCACAGGCGCCGAGGTCACGGGCGCCTCTTCGTCGGCGCTCAGCTCGAAGAGTACGGTCAGTTCTTCCACAACGGCATCCGGACACTCGTGGTGCACTCCCACCATCCCCGTGGCGGCCGCTGCGCGCACGTTCGCGACGAGGTCGTCGACGAAGACACACTGCGACGGTTCCAGTCCCAGTCGCTG
>NZ_JBMBTE010000079.1:0-24237 GCF_048897285.1 Rhodococcus sp. O3 | reverse complement strand
GAACACGACCGGGTCCGCCGAGGTCGCGTCTGTCGAGGCCGGGGAGCGACGGCGCACCACGGCCGCCGTCACGGCGGGCGCGACCGGTGATCTGCCGCTGGATCTGACCAGTTTCGTCGGCCGGCGGCAGGAGCTGACCGACGCGAGGAACCTGCTGGCCGGGTCGCGGCTGGTGACGTTGACCGGGATCGGCGGCGTGGGCAAGACACGGCTGGCTGTGCATGTCGCGGCGGCGGTGCAGCGCGACTACGCCGACGGTGTGCGGCTGGTCGAGCTCGGTGCGCTGCACGACGGGTCGTTGCTGCTCGACGCGGTGGCCACCGCCGTGGGGCTTCGGGACCATTCGGCGCGGCCGGTGCGGGACGCGCTGCTCGAGTTTCTCGCCCCCCGGCAGATGCTGCTCGTCCTCGACAACTGCGAGCACATGGTCGACGCGTCCGCCGATCTGGTGGAGTTGCTGCTGCGACGGTGTCCGGGGGTGCGGATCCTGGCCACCAGCCGCGAACCGTTGGGGCTCGGCGGGGAGGCGGTGCTGCGAGTTCCGCCGCTGGGCGTTCCGGATCCGGAGCGGTCGCTCTCGTTGCGGGGGCTGCCCCGCTTCGATGCGGTGAAGTTGTTCGTCGACCGGGCGGCGGTCGCCGTGCCGGGTTTTGCGCTCACGGAGGAGAATGCGGCGGCAGTGGCGGGGATCTGTCACCGGCTCGACGGGTTGCCGCTGCCGATCGAGCTGGCCGCGGCCCGGTTGCGGGCGCTCTCGCCCGAGCAGATCCTCGAGCGACTGACCGACCGTTACGCCCTGTTGACCCGCGGCAGCCGGGGTGCGCCGACGCGGCAGCAGACCTTGCGGTGGTGCATCGACTGGAGTTTCGAATTGTGCACCGTCACCGAACAACTGGTGTGGGGTCGGATGTCGGTGTTCGCGGGTAGTTTCGACCTCGACGCGGCCGAGCACGTGTGCGGGGAGGGTCTGGCGGTGGGGGAGTTGCTCGACACGCTGACCTCCCTGGTGGACAAATCGATCCTGATCCGGGAGGAGGCCGGGTCGGTGGTGCGGTTCCGGATGCTCGAGACGCTGCGCGACTACGGCGTCGAGAAGCTCGAGCAGTCCGGCGAGGATCTCGCATTGCGTCGCCGGCATCGGGACCGGTACGAGGCATTGGCATCCGCTGCGCGGGCCGAGTGGGTCAGCGTCCGTCAGCTCGACTGGATCGCCCGCCTCAAGCGGGAACTACCGAACCTGCGCGAGGCCCTCGAATTCAGCCTGGAGGACGATCCAGCCGCGGGGCTGCGCATCGCCGGCGAGCTCTACCTCTTCTGGGCCTCCCAAGGCTTCTACAACGAGGGGCGACGCTGGTGCGAACGGTTGATCGCCCGCCAGAGCGGGCCACCCACGGTCGACTGGGTCGAAGCGCTCTTCCGTGCCACTGTGATGGCCAGTGTGCAGGGCGACCTGCAGGCGGCAGCCGGGTTCGTGGAGGCTGGGCGCAGGCTGATCGCGCAGACGGACGATCCCGTGATGCGCGCTCTGGTCGATGCCGCCGACGGCTCGCTGGCGCTCCACAGCGGCGACCTCCCGCACGCCATTTCTCACCTCGAGGCCGCCCTCGCTCATTTCGGTGGACGTGGGGAACCCACCCGCGAGATCGGCATGCTGTATTCGCTGGGGTTGGCCCTCGGCCTGTCCGACCGGATACCGGAAGCCGTCGCATGCCACGAACGTGTGTTGGCAATGACCGAAGGACACGGCGACAAGATGTATCGGTCACTTTCGCTGTGGGCCTTGGCTGTTGACGTGTGGCGACGAGAAGAACCGGATCGTGCGGTGCGGCTCCTGGAGGAATCGTTGAACCTGGCCCGGCAGGTGCGTTACCCGCGCGTGGTCACTTCGTGCCTCGAAGCGCTGGCCTGGATCACCGGAGGCCTGGGCGACTTCAATCGGGCAGCGGTCCTGATGGGGGCGGCGGAAGGAATGGCACGGTCGATCGGCAGTGCTGCGGTGATACATTCCAATCTGCTTGCCTACCATCGGGAATCCGAACAGAAGGCGCGGCAGCGCCTCGGTAGGGAAGCATTCGCCGCGGCATTCGGCCGAGGTGAACAACTCGGCTTCGACGCGGCCATCGCCTACGCCCTCCACGAGCAACCGCCGGCCGCCCCCACGCGCGACACCGACACGTCGGTGCGACTGACCAAGCGGGAACGTCAGGTTGCCGACCTCATCGGCGAGGGCCTGACGAACCAGGCCATCGCCCGACGCCTGGTGATCTCACCGCGCACGGCACAAGGGCATGTGGAGCACATCCTGGCGAAACTCGGCTTCACCTCCCGGGCGCAGGTCGCGGCCTGGGTTGCGGAGCAGACGCACGACTAGGTCCCGGCGTCGATCCTCGCCATGCGCTGAGCAGCTCGTCGCGGAGAGCGGACTTGGTGGTGCGCAGTCGTACGGAGTCGGTCGGTCTCGTCATCATCGCGGCTTGCAGCAGATGCAGGAACCTGTTCCGCCGCACGCCGAAGGTGATGAACAGTTCCTCGGGGCCTGCGCCGCCGAAGGGAGCCCATTCGACGGCGAAGGCGACCAGCTTTCGGTCCCCGGGATCCAGTGACTGCACGCCGGCGAGGAAGTCGCAGGTCATGAGGGAACGCCGGACCCAGTCGACGTCACGCGACGGTGCCGCCGCATTCGGCTGAACGTGGTACTTGCGGGCGCCGCGGTCCGCGATGCGGGTGGGGGAGTGCGGGCGACGACGTCGTAGCGTCGTCGGGGCAGCGTGTTCGCTCACCGCAGCGGGTGACAGCGTGGCCGGTGTTTCGGGCATGAGTGACTCCCGGTGGATGGAGCGTTTCGGGTCCTTCGAGGATCGTGTGCGCGCAGGATTCCGGGAACGGCCGACCGGCGGGGTTGGGTACCTGTTTTCGCTCCATAATTCCGGGCATCGAGTGTGCACTTCTTGTCGAAAAATGCCGGAAATCTCGACAACAAGTGCGCACTCGGCGGACGATCCGGTGTCACAACCCCTGCGCGATCACCGCCGCGGTGACGCGGTCGTCGACGGAGGACACCGGGTCCTCGCGCCCGACCCACGCGTCGCCGCCGAAGTAGGTGCGGAAGATCGCCTCGGACGTGCGGGTCGCGAGCGCCTGCGTCGTCAACGTCGGATTGGGCCCGCCAAGCGAATTCGCCAGCGCCGAATTGTCCGCGACGAAAAGCCTTTTCACCCACCGCGCCTCGCCGGTGGCGTCGAGCACCGAATTGTTCTCGCTCGTCCCCATCCGCATGCTCGACTGCGCGTGCAGGATCAGTGGCGGCCAGTCGCAGCGGTGTACGGATCGCGCGCCCGCGGCCCGCATCAGTTCGACGGCCTTGCGGGTGCAGTACTCTCGGTTCCGCCGCGTGCGTTCGGACCGCTGCCGGTGCCGCATCGTCACCTTCGGTGCGAGCCCGCCCTCGTCCGGGAGCAAGATCGTCGAGCGGGTGACCCGATTGCCGGGTTCGACGTCGTCGTCGGTGATCACCAGTGCCGCCAGGGTGCGGTTCGCGTCGTCGAGGGTGGCGAGCAGATTCCGGCCCACAAGCCGGCCGAGGCTGTCGGCCCCGCCTTCGTCGACGACGCCGCCCGCCCGGCCGTAGCCGTGGATGCCGGAGTCGCTGAACGCCAGCGAATACGCCTGCAACGCCGGCGGCATCCCGACCTGTTCGATACCGCCGTAACCCGGCAGGTCGACGCGCGCATTCGATCCGGCGCCCCGGCTCTGGCCGGTGTCCTCGTCGAACACCCCGAACACCGCATCCATGTGGTGGTCCGTCAGGCCTCGACCCACCCAGTCGTTCGGGTTCGGCAGGTCCGACGCCAACCACAAGCGCGGTGATTCGATCGCGCCCGCGGCGAGCACCACGACCTGTGCGCGCTCCTCGTGTTCCTCACCGTCGAGGGTGCGGAACCGCACCCCGCGCGCGGTCGTCTCTCCGTGCACGTCCTCGGTCAGGATCTGCGTGACGGTCGCGTCGGTCACCAGCGTCGCGGCCCGCCCGTGCGGCGACCACGCCTCCGCGGTGAGCATCATCGGCACGTACGAGTTGTCCGTCGACCGCTTCGCCTTGAGGTTGCGGGGCGCACCCGCAGGCAGGTAGCAACCCTGGTAGCAGTGGCCGCACATCGTGCAGCCCCGCGCCTCGGGGTGGCGCAACCGCTGCGGGTCGCGGGTGCGCCCGGCGGTCCCGCCCGGCTGCAGGATCGCGTTCTGCTGCGCGCGGTGCGAGGCGACGCTCGTCTCGTGCGTCGTCTGGTGCGGCAGGCCGAGCGCGGCCGCACCGCGCAGGAAGATCCGTTCTTTCGTGCCCATGGGGGCGGTCTGCACCGGCAGGATCGCCTCGACCCATTCGTAGTACCGGCGCAACTCGTCGTATCCGAACGGGAACAGGTGGTCCGTGTCGTACATGTTCCGGTCCGCGCCGTCGTAACCCACGAACACGCCGGGCACCGCCCGCGGCGAGTTCCCGAAGTAGTGCAGCGTGGTTCCGCCGACCCCCGCGACCTGCCACACGTACGAATTCTGCGGCAGGTCGCGCAGCCACGGAGTGCGCGACCGGTCGCCGGGGCCCTGCCGGAAGAAGCCGGTGAGGGGGTTGTTCGCGTCGTCCTCGAAGTGCGTCCACTCGTTCTCCGGATCCGCGAAGCGCGGCCCGGCCTCGACGACGAGGACGTCCAGTCCGCGTGCCGCGAGTTCCTTCGCGACGACCGGTCCGCCACCGCCGCACCCGATCACGATCACGTCCCGCACGTCACTCCTCGATCCGGTCGACGCCGCGGTAGTAGCCCGCGAACTCGTCCCACCCGTCGGCGACACCGTCGTAGCGGGCCAGTTCCCAGCCGACGGGCCGGCCGGTGAGGGCACGGCGGTCGGGGTCGAATGCGGACACCTCCGAATACGCGGCGAACGCGGCGAGCGTGGGAATCGCGTTGACCACATAGGTGAGCATCGTTCCCTCGAACTGCGGTTCGGTGTCCAGCAATTCGAAGACACGGGCCTTCGCGGCGTGGTTCAGGTTCGCGAACGGTGCCGCGAAGGGACCGACGAGCGACCCCGCGTCGACGGTGACCGCATACATGTTGACGAGCGCGGCGACGGCGGCGGCCCCGGGCAGGTTCCCGCCGGCGCGGCCCAGCAGCGGCACCGGCGACGCGTGGTCGAAGGTGTGCTCGAGCGAGGCCGCGGCGCCCTCGGTGGCGCCACCGACCCGATCGGTGGACACACCCTGGTGGCGCGAATAGGGGTCGTTGCCGGGGACGACGAACGCGAGGATGCCGCAGATCGTGTCGCGTACCGGCGGGGCACCGGCCGGACGTGCCGCCGCCTCCGTCGAGAACAGGCCGGTCACCCCCATCAGGGCCGCCGCGGTCCCGGCCATGCCGGCCAGGAATCGCCGCCGAGTCCAGACCGGGTCGTCGTCTCCGCCCACCTGCGCTCCCGTCTCGTCGATCGTCGACAGAGCTTAAGAGCTTGGAGCCGGACTTCCGATCAGGCTGCGCAGAACCGTTGAGCGCGTCGCCTCCGGACGGCACTCTTGCTGAAGTCACATCGCCGCACAGGGGGATTGCCGTGTACGAGTGTTCGGAGTGTTGTCGCTGACCCAGCGAACGCCGACGTGCAGGTCCGAGGACCGCGCGTCGCTGAGATCTTCCGGCTGTATCGCATCGCACTCGTTCTTCTCTGCGCTCCGTCGCATGCGTATCGACGATTGCTGCCCGCGGTAACGCCACCCGCCCGGCCCGAGTCCGTAGGGCCTTCTTCCAACGCAAGGAACAGCTTTCACGATGTCGCATTCCACGCTGCGCGCCCGACTCACGCGGTCGGTCGCCGTCGTCGCAGCACTGCTCACCGTCACGTCCGTCGCGGCCGCATGCTCGTCCGGTTCGGATGTCACCACCACCGAGGACGGCAAGACCGTGCTCCGGTACGAGGGGACGGCCTCGCAGGTCACCTATCCCGAACTCGCCGAAGCGTTCGGATTCTACGAGAAGATCGAGCTCGACTGGATCGGGGACAACACCAGCGGTCCGCAGTCCATCCAGAACGCCGCGACCGGCCAGACCGATTTCGGTGGCGCGTTCAACGGCGCAGTCATCAAACTCCAGGCCGCGAACTCGCCGATCACGTCGGTGATCGGCTACTACGGTTCCGACAAGCAGTCGTTCAACGGCTACTACGTTCTCGAGGACAGCCCGATCCGCACCGCGCGGGACCTGATCGGCAAGAAGGTCGGGATGAACACCCTCGGTGCGCATCACGAGTTCCTGGTGCGGGAATGGCTTGCGCAGGAAGGACTCACGCCGGACGAGATCAAGCAGGTCGAGCTGATCGTGGTGCCGCCGGTGAACACCGAACAGGCGCTGCGCGAAGGACAGATCGACGTGGGCACGCTCGGCAGCGTGTTCCGGGAGACCGCGCTCGAGCGCGGCGGCATCCGTCCGTTGTTCACCGACGAATCCCTGTTCGGTGCCTTCACCTACGGAACGATGGTGTTCCGCGACGAGTTCATCGCCGAGAACCGCGAGGCGGTAGCCGATTTCGTGCAGGGCACCGCGCGGGCGATCCGCTGGGCGCAGACCACCCCGCGCGACGAGGCGGTTGCCAAGTTCAAGGAGATCATCAACGCCCGCGGCCGCAACGAGAACACCGACCTCGTCGACTACTGGAAGAGCCCCGGTGTCGCCGGGCCCGGCGGTGTCATCACCGACCAGGAGATCCAGACGTGGCTGGACTGGCTGACCCGCAACGGTGAGCTCGAGGACGGCAAGTTCACCACCTCGGACATCTACACCAACGAATTCAACCCCTACGCCAACGGCACCTACGACCCGAGCAGCGGTCCCAACGGTGAACCCGTCGAGGAGGCGGCGAAGTGAGCACCACCCCGAAGCTCCGCCTGGAGCACGTGACCAAGCAGTTCGCGGTGCGCGGCAGCAACGACACGTTCACCGCACTCGACGACGTCAGCATCGATCTCGCGGCCGGGGAATTCCTGGTCCTGGTCGGCCCCAGCGGTTGCGGCAAGTCCACCCTGCTCGATCTGCTCGGCGGTCTGAGCGAACCCACCTCCGGCCGCATCCTGCTGGACGGCCGCCCGATCTCCGGACCCGGCCTGGACCGCGGCATCGTCTTCCAGCAGTACGCACTGCTGCCCTGGCGCACGGCACGGGCCAACATCGAGTTCGGCCTCGAAGCCAAGGGCCTGCCGAAGAAGCAGCGCCGCGCACTCGCCGACGACTACCTCGACCTCGTCGGTCTGGCCGGCTTCGGCGACCGCTACCCGCACGAGTTGTCCGGCGGCATGAAGCAGCGTGTCGCGATCGCCCGCAGCCTCGCGTTCGATCCCGAGGTTCTGCTCATGGACGAGCCGTTCGCCGCGCTCGACGCCCAGACCCGCGAATCCCTGCAGGACGAACTGCTGCGGATCTGGAAGGAAACCGGCAAGACCATCCTGTTCATCACCCACGGCATCGACGAGGCGATCTACCTGGGGCAGCGCGTCGCCGTCCTCACCTCCCGCCCCGGGCGGATCAAGACGATCGTCGACATCGACATCGACCGGAACGTCGACGACGTGCGCTCCGGCGAGGCGTTCCGGCACTACCGGCACGAGATCTGGTCACTGCTGCACTCCGAGGTCGAGCGTGCCCGCGACCTCGAACTCGGCACCGCAACGGAAGAGGTGGAGCATGTCTAGTCCGACCGCAACCCTGACCCGGCCCGTCGACGCCGAACCGGCCGTCGTCGAACAAGCCGTCGTCGCAACGGATCCGACGAAGTTGCGGCGTGCCGGCCGTCGGGCCGGTGCGCTGGCGTGGAAGGGGATCAAGCCGGCGGTCGCGATCGTCGTGTTCCTCGCCGTGTGGGAGACCGCGCCGCGGCTCGGCCTCGTCGACGAAGTGTTCCTGCCGCCGCTGTCGACCGTGCTCGGATCGCTGTTCGATCTGATCACGAGCGGACAGTTGGCGGACCATCTGGGCGCCAGCCTCTCCCGGGCCCTCATCGGGTTCTCGATCGCGCTGCTCGTCGCCGTCCCGCTCGGCGTCGCGATCGGCTGGTACCGGCCCGTCGCCGAGTTGCTCAACCCGATCCTCGAGCTGTTCCGCAACACCGCGGCTCTCGCGCTGCTGCCGGTGTTCGTGCTCGTCCTCGGTATCGGGGAGACCTCCAAGATCGCCCTGGTGATCTACGCGAGCACCTTCCCGATCCTGCTCAACACCATTTCCGGTGTGCGCACGGTGGATCCGCTGCTGGTCAAGTCCGCCCGGTCGCTGGGGCTGCCGTCCTACCGGCTGTTCCAGAAGGTGATCCTCCCGGCCGCGGTCCCCACGATCTTCACCGGTATCCGCATGGCCGCGGCGTCGTCGGTGCTCGTGCTCATCGCCGCCGAGATGGTCGGTGCGAAGGCCGGACTCGGCTACCTGATCACCGCCTCGCAGCTCAACTTCCAGATCCCCGCCATGTACGCCGGCATCATCGCGATCTCGCTCGTCGGGCTGACGTTCAACGGCATCCTCGTCACGATCGAACGCCGGCTCTCCCGCTGGCGCCCCGAACGCTGACATCACCCGAATCACACAGGATCAGAAGAATGTCACAGTCACGCAAGCAGTTTCATCTCAACGCCTTCCTCATGGGTGTCGGTCACCACGAGGCGGCCTGGCGTCACCCCCGCACCGAAGCGCACCGCGTCCTCGATGTGAAGCACTTCCAGGAACTCGCGCAGATCGCCGAACGCGGCAAGCTCGATTCGGTGTTCTTCGCCGACGGGCTCGCGGTCGGCCCCCGCGTCGAGCACAACACGCAGGCCATCTTCGAACCGGTCACCCTGCTGTCGGCGATGGCCGTGGTGACCGAGCACGTCGGACTCATCGCGACCGCGTCGACCGGCTACAACGAGCCGTTCAACCTGGCCCGCAAGTTCGCCTCGCTCGACCATATCAGCGGTGGCCGCGCCGGCTGGAACATCGTCACCTCCGGCGGCGCCGACGAGGCCCGCAACTTCGGCTACGACGACACCCCGGACCACGCCGGCCGCTACGACCGCGCGGCCGAGTTCGTCGACGTCGCGGTGTCGCTGTGGGACAGCTGGGAAGACGACGCGATCGAGCTGAACGAGGAGTCCGGCCGGTTCGCCGACCCGGCCAAGGTGCACACCGTCGACCACGACGGAGAGCGGTTCACGGTGCGCGGCCCGCTCAACTCGCCGCGCAGCCCCCAGGGCCGTCCCGTCCTCGTCCAGGCCGGATCGTCCGAGAGCGGAAAGAATTTCGCGGCGCGCTACGCCGAGGCCGTGTTCACCGCGCAGCGCACCCTCGCCGAGGGGCAGGCCTTCTACCGCGACCTGAAGGCCCGCGTCGTCAAGGCCGGACGCGACCCGCAGTCGTTGAAGGTGCTGCCGGGCATCGTGCCGTTCATCGGGGAGACCGAGGAGGAGGCCAAGGCGCTCGAGCAGGAGTTCACCGATCTGATCTCGCCGGCCTACTCGCTGCGGCAGCTCTCGAACATGCTCGGCGTCGACCTGACCGAGCACGCCCTCGACGCACCCCTGCCGCCGCTGCCGCCCATCGAGCAGATCCAGGGCAACAAGAGCCGCTACCAGCTCGTCAAGGACCTCGCCGAGAACGAGGGCCTGACGGTGCGTCAGCTCATCGGCAAGCTCGGCGGCGGTCGCGGGCACCGCACCTTCGCGGGCACCCCCGAGCAGATCGCCGACGAACTGCAGCTGTGGTTCGAGCAGGAAGCCGCCGACGGCTTCAACGTCATGCCGCCCTACCTGCCCGGCGGGCTCGAGGGCTTCACCACCAAGGTGGTGCCGATCCTGCAGGAGCGCGGTCTGTTCCGCACCGAGTACACCGCCACCACCCTGCGCGGGCACTACGGGCTGGACCGGCCGGTGAGCCGCTACGCCGCGGTCGCCGAGTCGGACGCCGCCACTGCATGAGACCGGCCTTCGACCTGAAACCTCTCGTCACCACGGTCTTCCTGCCCTCCGCGATCTTCGGGATCGGGCAGGGCGCCGGGGCCCCGGTGCTCGCGCTGCTCGCGCGGGAACTCGGGGCCCCGTTGCCGGTGGCCGGGCTGATCGTCGCGCTCGTGGCGTTCGGCGCGGTCCTCGGTGACCTGCCCGCCGGGAGCATCGTCGCGCGCCTGGGGGAGAGGCGCGCGATCATCGGCGGCAGCGTGCTCTGCGCTGTCGGCATCGGGGTGTCGATCGCCGCCTGGACTCCGGTGGTGCTCGCCGTCGGTGCCTTGCTGACCGGATTCGCGAACGCGGTGTGGGGGCTGGCGCGGCAGAGCTATCTCGCCGAGGCGGTGCCGATCGAAGCCCGGGCGCGGGCCATGGCGATGTTCGCCACGATGTGGCGGCTCGGCAACTTCCTCGGGCCGTTCATCGGCGCCGGTGCGATCCACCTCATGGGGGTGCGCGGCGGCCTCGTCGTCCAGGTGACCGGTGTCGTGCTCGCGGGCATCCTCATGGCACGGGCACCGGAGACCCCGCGTTCGTCGTCGTCGACCGGCCCGGTCGCTGCCGTCGGACTGGGAACGATCCTGAGCCGGCACCGGGCGCTGCTGTGCACCCTCGGAACCGGATCGCTGCTCATGGGCGCGGCGCGCGCGTCCCGGGAAGCGGTACTTCCGTTGTGGGCCACCCACATCGGGCTCGACGCGGTGACCGTGTCGATCGTGTTCGGTATCGGCGGCGCCGTCGACCTGCTGTTCTCGTATCCGGCCGGGATCCTGATGGACCGGTACGGTCGCCGGGTCGTCGCGGTGCCGTCGCTGGTGATCATCGCTGTCGCGTTCCTGATGTTGCCGTTCGCCGACGACGTCGTCTCGCTCACCGTCGTCGCGGTGGTCCTCGGTATCGGGAACGGTCTCGGCAACGGCGTGATCATGACCCTCGGGGCGGACACCGCCCCACCGGATACCCGGGCCGAGTTCCTCGCCGCGTGGCGCCTCACACACGACAGCGGCATGTTCGTCGGCCCGTTCCTGGTGGGTGCGGTCGCGGCCGTGTCGCTCGCGGCCGGTGCCGTCACGATCGGCGGTCTCGCGTTGGCCGGTGCGGCCTGCATGTTCCGCTTCGTTCCGCGATACTCACCGTGGCCACGCCGGACGCTCCAACCGGTACCGTCGGCCGCGACGACCGAACCGGCCCCGGACCCGGGGGTGGATCTCGTCGATACGGTCACCAACCGATCGAGATAGGACATCAATGCGATTCGGACTCTTCGTTCCCCAGGGCTGGCGGCTCGACCTCGTCGGCATCGATCCCGCCGACCAGTGGCGGGTGATGCGCGACCTCGCCGTCCGCGCCGACAACGGCCCGTGGGAATCGATCTGGGTGTACGACCACTTCCACACCGTGCCCGCGGCCACGGACGAGGCGACCCACGAGGCGTGGTCGCTCGTCTCCGCGTTCGCGGCCGTCACCGAGCGGGTGCGCATCGGCCAGATGTGCACCGCGATGAGCTACCGCAATCCCGCCTACCTGGCGAAGGTCGCCGCGACCGCCGACATCATCTCCGGCGGGCGCATCGAGATGGGCATCGGCGGCGGGTGGTACGAACACGAGTGGCGCGCCTACGGATACGGATTCCCTTCCGCCGGTGAGCGACTCGCCCGCCTCGACGAGGGGGTGCAGATCTTCCGGCAGGCGTGGACCACGGGGTCGGCGACCCTGCAGGGCAAGCACTACCAGGTCGACGGTGCGATCGTCCGTCCGCTTCCGTTGCAGGAGGGCGGTATTCCGCTGTGGATCGCCGGCGGTGGCGAGAAGGTCACGCTGAAGATCGCCGCGAAGTACGCGCAGTACACCAACTTCGACGGCACCCCCGAGGGATTCGCGCACAAGTCGAACCTGCTGCGCGAGCACTGCGCGGCCGTGGGCACCGACTTCGACGCGATCGTCCGATCCGCGAACTACAACGTCGCGATCGGCCGCACCGAAGCGGAGGTGCAGGAACGCCTCGAGAACCTCCGCGCGCGGCTCGAACCGCTGGTCGGGGCCGCCGCCGCCGACGCCTCCCTCAACGCGTTCCGCGGGATGCCTGCCGTCGGCACCCCGGAGCAGATCGTCGAGAACCTCACGGCCCTGAAGAAGCAGGGCCTCGGCTACGCGATCTTCTACTTCCCGGAAGCGGCCTACGACACGTCGGGGATCGAACTGCTCGAGAAAGAGGTGCTGCCGCACCTGGCCTGACGGTATACGTCCGCCGGCAGCGTCAGATCGGCCAGCCGTCGGCGGGAACACGTGGATCGTCGGACAGCAGGCCGGCGATCCACGTGTCGCGCGGGACCCCGCGATGCATGGTGCCGCGGCGCAGCGTCCCCTCGAACCGGAAGCCGACGTGCCGCGCGACCGCCGCCGAGGCACGATTGCCGGCGAATGCCCGCCACTCGATCCGCGTGGTCGCGAGCCCGTCCGGGTCGAACGCGAAATCGCACGCCAGATTCACTGCGGCGGTGGCCAAACCGCGACCGCGAGCATCCGCCGCGATCCAGTAGCCGATCTCCGGGGCGGTGCGTTCGTGATGCAGGAACCCGACGACGCCGAGCAACACACCGTCCGGCGAGGTGCGGATCGCCCAGTTCGGGGCGCTCGCGGCCCAACCCCTCGGCACGATGTCGCCGACGAAACGCACCGCGTCGGCGCGGGAGTACGGATCGGGCACCGTCGTCCAGTCCGCGATCTCCCGGTCCTGGCACGCGGTGGTGATCGTGTCGACGTCGTGCGGGACGGGCACGGTCAGATGCACCCGCCCGTCCGACAGCGACGTCACCTGCATGTCAGCGCAATTCGCCGGGCAGGTCGTCGCGATCGAGCACCAGCCGATGGTCCTCGGTCGAGCTGACCTTCTCGGACAGGTCGACCTTGCTCTTCAGCAGCTTCCATTCGGCGTCGTCGATCGCGTCGGTTGCCTCGCGCAGCACCTTGGCGTCGCGGGTTCCCCAGGCGATCGGCATCGGGCTGACCATCTGCCACGACCCGGTCGTGTTGCGGGTCGTGCGATCGGACAGC
Organism: Rhodococcus sp. O3; assembly: GCF_048897285.1. Taxonomy (NCBI): domain Bacteria; kingdom Bacillati; phylum Actinomycetota; class Actinomycetes; order Mycobacteriales; family Nocardiaceae; genus Rhodococcus; species Rhodococcus sp. O3. Next base: position 11,183 of record NZ_JBMBTE010000079.1, on the reverse strand, counting down.
ACCGCCACGCACGGCACCTGCTCGCCGACACGCTTCTGATGTCCCGGGACCGCCTGCACGTTGCGGGTGACCAGCGCGAAGCGGCGGTCGGCGGTGCCGGGCTTGGCGATGTCGACCAGCGCCAGCAACGTCAGACCACGCGGCCGGATCTCGGAGACCACGGCGGGCACCAGCGGGCTCTCGTGGTACAGGTCCTGCACCGATCCGACCTTCCGCGGCGCCCACACCGCCACCCACGCCGACGTGACGGCCGCGACGACCAGCACCGCACCGACGATGTAGGCCCAGGGCTTGCCGAGGGTGAACAGCCACGCCGCTCCGGCCGCGCACAACAGCGCGACGACGATGCCCGAGATCCGCAGGCTGCGCACTTCGGCGAGGGTCTGGTTCACGGACTTGGCGTGGGGAAGGTCGACGGGGAATTCGAATCGGCGCACGTCGTCCAGCATATGGGAACGCCTCCGGCGACCCGATCGCGATGGGCTCGAGCAGAATGCGCAGAACGGCACTATCGCGCTCAACGGTGACTCCGCGCGGGACGCGGTCACACACTCTGATGTAGCAGAGATCACACCGCTTCGGCGGCAGCAGAGATCACACCCCGGACGGCTTTCGGTGCCGGAACCCACACCGACCCAGGTCGCGACAGCGGCCGTGGTCGACGTGTGCCCGGTCCGGCCCGACCCAGTCAGAAAGTGGGCAGCGCCATGCTCGTCATCCTCGGCTTCCTGATGGTCGCCACGTTCATGTACCTGATCATGTCGAAACGGGCCACCCCGGTCGTCGGCCTGATCCTGGTCCCCGTCGCGTTCGGACTGATCGCCGGGGCCGGCACCGGCATCGGCGACATGATCGTCGACGGCGTCGAAAGTCTCGCCCCCACGGCGGCACTGTTGTTCTTCGCGATCATCTTCTTCGGCATCATGATCGATGTCGGCCTGTTCGACCCGCTCGTGCGGCTCATCCTGCGGCTCGTGCGCGACGACCCGGCCCGGCTCGTGGTGGGCACCGCGGTGCTGGCGATGGTCGTGTCCCTCGACGGCGACGGGTCCACGACGTTCATCATCACCACGTCCGCGTTGCTGCCGCTCTACCTGAAACTGAAGGTCAGCCCGGTCGTCCTCACCGTCGTCGCGGGATTGGCGAACGCCACGATGAACATCATCCCGTGGGGTGGGCCGACGGTGCGCGCGGCCAGTGCGCTCGGGCTGTCCCCGTCCGAGGTGTTCGTCCCGATGATCCCGTCGCTCGTCGTCGGACTCCTGATCGTCCTCGGCTTCGCCGTGCACCTGGGCATCACCGAACGTCGCCGCATCGGGCGGCTCGTGTGGAAGCCCGAGATGATGCCGCTCGGCGCCGGTCCCTCGGGAGTGGGTACGACGATCGGCAAGGACTCGGACACGACCGATGCGGAGGTCGGACAGCTCGCCGCCGGCCTCGACCCCGACCGCCCGACCCTGCGTCCGCGGCTGCTGCCGTTCAACGCACTGCTCACGGTGGCATTGCTCGTCGTCCTCGTCCTCGACATCCTGCCGATCCCCGTACTGTTCATGATCGCCGCGGGACTCGCACTGGCCGTGAACTTCCCGCGGATCGTCGACCAGTCCGCCGCGATCGCGCGGCACTCGTCGAGCATTGTGTCGGTCGTCGCGATGGTGTTCGCCGCGGCGGTCCTGACCGGGGTGTTCCAGGGCACCGGGATGGTCGAGTCCATGGCGCTGTGGCTGACCGGGGTCGTCCCCGACTCGCTCGGCCCGTTCCTCGCGGTCATCACGGGCGTGCTCAGCATCCCGTTCACGTTCTTCATGACCAACGACGCCTTCTACTTCGGGGTCCTTCCCGTTCTGGCGGAGACCGCGGCGCAGTACGGCATCGAACCGGTCGAGATGGCGCGCGCGTCGATCACCGGGCAGCCGGTGCACATGCAGAGCCCGCTGGTCCCGGCGATCCTGTTGCTGGTGACCCTCGCCGGTGTGCCGCTGGCCGACCACCACCGCAAGGTGCTGTGGCGCGCCGGGGTGGTGTCGATCGCGATGCTGGTGGTCGGCGTGCTCCTCGGGCAGATTCCGCTCGGCTGAGATCCGCCCGGGCCACACTGGGCAGGTGGGACGAACGGGGACGACGCGGTGAAACTTCGCACCCAGGTACTGCTGTTCCAGTCCGCGGTGGTGGCGGTGGCGCTCGGCATCGGTTTCACGGTGTTCGCCACCACCACCGAGGACCGTGTCACCGACGAACACGGTCAGCGGGCGCTCGCGATCGCCCGGGCCGTATCCGCCGACGAGACCGTCCGCGACGAGGTCGCCCGCTACGCGGCCGCCGACGACGGGGTTGTCTCTCCGGACAACCCCGAACTCGCGTCCGGTGCGGTGCAGGAGGCCGCCGAGGCCGTCCGCACCGCCACCGGGGCGCTGTTCGTCGTGGTCACCGACGATCAGGGGCTCCGGCTCGCGCACCCCGATCCGGAGCAGCTCGGACGCAGGGTGAGCACCGATCCGGCCGAGGCTCTCGCCGGCCACGAGGTCGTGACCAGCGAGCGGGGCACGCTCGGTGATTCGGTGCGGGCCAAGGTTCCGGTGACGGACCCGTCGTCGGGCAGGGTCGTGGGGGAGGTGAGCGTGGGCATCGCCACCGACCGGGTGCGCGCGGATCTGCGCAGCGATCTCGCCGACGCCGTCCTGATCGCGCTCGCGGCGCTCGTGTGCGGTGCCGTCGGGTCGCTGCTGCTCGCCAACCGCTGGAAGCGGCTGACTTTGGGGCTCGAACCCGAGCAGCTCACCGAACTGGTCCGGGAGCAGGAGGTCGTGCTGCACGGGATCTCCGAGGGGGTCGTCGGCACCGACGCCAACGGCATCGTCACCGTCGTCAACGCCGAGGCGCGTCGCCTGCTCGATCTCGACGACGGGATCGGCCGCAGCGTCGACACGCTCGGGATGACCCCGCGCCTGCTCGACGTGCTGCGCGCCGCGGACGGCACGCCGGTCGCCGCGACCACGGGCGATCGGGTGGTCGTCGCCGTCTCGCGACGGGTCGTGCGCGACGGCCGCGACCTCGGCACGGTGATGTCGGTGCGCGACCGCACCGACATCGAGACGCTCACGCGCGAACTCGGCGCCGTCAAGTCGATGAGCACCGCGCTGCGGGCCCAGCGGCACGAATTCGCCAACCGGCTCCACCTGATCGACGGCCTGCTCCGTCAGGGCCGGGCGGAGCAGGCCGTCGAGTACATCGAACAGGTCCTCGGCTCGGGTCCGCTCGGTGAGCTCGAGGGCGCCGACGCGCTCGCCGACCCGTATCTGCACGCCTTCCTCGCCGCGAAAGCGGCGCACGCGCGTGAGCAGGGCGTGACGCTCGTGCTCGGTGAGAACACGTGGGTGCACGCCACCGTGAAGGTGCCCGTCGACGTCACCACCGTGCTCGGCAATCTGCTCGACAACGCGATCGAGGCGGCCCGCGTGAGCGGGCGCAGTCCCGCCGAAGTCGAGGTCGAGCTGGTGGAGGACGGCGCCGACCTGCACGTGAGTGTCGCGGACACGGGTGACGGCGTCGATGCCGAGCTGCCCGACGTCTTCGCCGAGGGCGCGACCACCCGCGTCGACTCGTCCGTGCCGGGCGGCCGGGGGATGGGTTTGGCGCTGGCACGACGCGTGGCGCGGATGCACGGCGGCGACGTCGTGCTCGCGGACCGCGGCGGCCGGCGCACCCCGGACAATCCGACCGGGGGTGCGGTGTTCCTGGCGACGCTGACCGGGGTGCTCGACGAGGGAGATGCGGGATGGGCGGAACGGATCTGAGGGTGCTCGTCGTCGACGACGACTTCCGGGTCGCGGATCTGCACGCGTCGGTTGTCTCGGGTGTGCCGGGATTCGTGGTCGCGGCGGTCGCGGGGAGCGTCGCCGCGGCCCGGGACGCGGTCCGGGCCGGTCCCGTCGATCTCGCGCTCGTGGACGTGTACCTGCCGGACGGGTCCGGGGTCGACCTGATCCGGAGTCTCGAGTGCGACAGTTTCGTGCTCGGCGCCGCCGGTGAGGGTGCCACTGTGCGGGCGGCGCTCGCCGCCGGTGCGCTGGTGTATCTGGTCAAGCCGTTCGCGAGCACCGAGCTGGCCCGACGCCTGGCGGCCTACGCGCAGTACCGCCGGGTCGTTGCGGGGGAGGAGCTCACCCAGGCCGAGATCGACACGGCGCTGGCGGCGTTGCGGCCGGTGTTGCCGGCCGCCCGCGAGGCGCCCCCGAGGTCTGTGACCAAAGACCTTGTGCTGCAAGCTCTTCGGGAATCGAAGCAGCCGTTGTCCGCCGGGGAGGTCGCGGTGACCATCGGGGTGTCGCGCGCGACCGCCCAGCGTTATCTCGCGGCCCTCGTCGCGAAGGGCCACCTGCGAATGCAGTTGCGGTACGGCACCACCGGCCGTCCCGAGCAGGAATACCGTCCCGTGTGACCGGGAGCTGCGTCAGCCGATCTGCGGTCCGAGCAGGTCGTCGGCGTCGGTGATGCGGTACGCGTAGCCCTGTTCGGCGAGGAACCGCTGCCGGTGTGCGGCGTACTCGGCGTCGAGGGTGTCGCGGGAGACCACCGAGTAGAAGTGCGCCTGGCCACCGTCCTGCTTGGGGCGCAGCAGCCGGCCGAGGCGCTGCGCCTCCTCCTGCCGGGATCCGAACGTGCCGGACACCTGCACCGCCACCGACGCCTCCGGCAGGTCGATGGAGAAGTTGGCGACCTTCGAGACGACCAGGACCTTCAGCTCCCCGTTGCGGAACCGGTCGAACAGTGCCTCGCGTTCCTTCGTGCGCGTCGAGCCCTTGATCACCGGGGCGTCGAGCGCTTCGCCGAGCTCGTCGAGCTGATCGATGTAGGCGCCGATGATCAGCGTGGGGGCGTCGCCGTGCTTGGCGAGGATCGACTCGACCACCGGAATCTTGGTGCGCGCCGTCGAGCACAGCTTGTACCGTTCCTCCGGCTCGGCGACCGCGTACGCCATCCGTTCGGCGTCGGTGAGCGTGACCCGCACCTCGATGCAGTCGGCCGGGGCGATCCAGCCCTGCGCCTCGATGTCCTTCCACGGCGCGTCGTACCGCTTCGGGCCGATCAGCGAGAACACGTCGCCTTCCCGGCCGTCCTCGCGGACGAGGGTCGCGGTGAGGCCGAGCCGGCGCCGCGACTGCAGATCGGCGGTCATGCGGAACACGGGTGCCGGCAGCAGGTGTACCTCGTCGTAGATCATCAGACCCCAGTCGCGGGAGTCGAACAGTTCGAGGTTGCGGTACTCGCCCTTCGACTTGCGGGTGATCACCTGATAGGTCGCGATGGTGACCGGCCGGATCTCCTTCTTCTCGCCCGAGTACTCGCCGATCTCGTCCTCGGTCAGCGAGGTGCGGGCGATCAGCTCGCGCTTCCACTGGCGGCCGGCGACGGTGTTGGTCACCAGGATCAGCGTGGTCGCGCCGGCCTTCGCCATCGCGGCGGCCCCGACCATCGTCTTGCCCGCGCCGCACGGCAGCACCACCACGCCCGAGCCGCCCGCCCAGAACGACTCGGCGGCCATCTCCTGGTAGTCGCGCAGGTGCCAGGGGTCGGACTCGAAGTCGAGGGTGATCGGGTGCGCCTCGCCGTCGACGTAGCCGGCGAGATCCTCCGCCGGCCAGCCGATCTTCAGCAGCATCTGCTTGAGCCGGCCGCGCTCGCTCGGATGCACCACCACCGTGTCGTCGTCGATGCGCGCGCCGAGCATGGGGGCGATCTTCTTGTTGCGCAGCACCTCCTCGAGCACAGCGCGATCGGTGCTCGCCAAGGTCAGCCCGTGGGCAGGATTCTTCGCCAGCTGCAGGCGCCCGTAGCGCGCCATCGTGTCGACGACGTCGACCAGCAACGGCTGCGGCACCGCGAACCGCGAATAGGTGACCAGTGCGTCGACGACCTGCTCGGCGTCGTGCCCGGCGGCGCGGGCGTTCCACAGTGCCAGCGGCGTCACCCTGTAGGTGTGGACGTGTTCGGGGGCGCGTTCGAGTTCGGCGAAGGGAGCGATCGCCTGGCGTGCCGCGTCGGCGAGCTCGTGGTCGACCTCGAGGAGCAAGGTCTTGTCGGACTGGACGATCAACGGTCCGTCGGGCACGGACGCCTCCTAGCACGGGAACAGCGGAACTCTCCCATTCTCCAGACACCGGAGGCGGCGCGCTACCCGCGCGCCGCCTCCGGCTCGATCCCCCTGGAATCCCCCTGCTCCTGCGATCCCCCTGCGGTCCCGTCAGCTCGTGAGCGAGCGCCGCATCTCCATCACGCACACGAGCGCTTCGGAAATTCCGGACCGGTAGCCCGCATCTTTTTCCGACATCGCGGGGGAGGAATCCAATTCTTTCTCGAGTCTGTCCTGAATTTTATCCAGGGCCGACAGTGTTCTTTTCACGTTGCGCTTCCTGCTTTTCGTCGTCGTCGATTCGATTTATTTTTCCGGAATCACACCATCACGGTGCATTCCGCGGCCTGCTGATCGAGGACGTACAGGCGGGCGCGAGCCAGGGCGGCTCGGCGGCCGTGGAGGAAGGCGGACTGCGGTTCGCTACCGGCCGCCTGATCGGACATGGCTGTGAACTGCTCGTACAAGCTGTCGAGGAGTTCCGGAGCTGAGATGGTCACGGCGTCTCCCGGCGGTTCAGTTCGGCTTGCGCCTCGTCACGAATTCGCCCTCGTTCGCCTGCTTGCGACGCTTCTCCGCCCGACGCTCCTTGATGGACATCGCCGGTTTCTTGCGTTCCTTGCCCTTGTCGGCCATTTTTCTCCTCTCGAAAAAGGGGTTGAACAACCCGACAGGACCCGACCATAGCCCATTTACCGAAAAAAGCCAGTCGCCCGGAAAAATCCCGGGCGCAACGGAATATCGGGTTCGGAAGAAACGGTGTTCCGGTACAGGTCCGCTGTGACCCGAATCGCTTGCGTCCTGCTGATTCGCTCACCGGACGTCCGTCCGTTTCGTCCCGCTGCAGGACCTATGCTGTGCCCCGTGGAAGCCGAGGACAATCCGGAATTCGCTGCCGACGTGATCGTGGTCGGCAGCGGATTCGGCGGTTCGGTCACTGCCCTGCGGTTGGCGGAGCAGGGACGTCGAGTGCTGGTGCTCGAGCAGGGCAGGCGGCATGCGCGGGCGGACTTCGCGGCCGCGCGCCGCGACCCGCGCCGATACCTGTGGCTGCCCGAACTCGGGCTGCGCGGGTTCTTCTGGCAGCGGGTGTTCGCGCACGTCGGCATCATCGGGGGCGCCGGCGTCGGCGGCGGCAGCATCGTCTGGGCCGGTGTGCTCCTCGAACCGGAGCAGGCGTTCTTCACCGATCCGTCCTGGCCGAGTTCCGAAAAGGGCTGGCGCGCAGAGCTGTCCGATCACTACGCGACCGCCGCGCGGATGCTGGGCCGCACCCGTGCGCCGTTCAGCGGCCCGATGGACGAGCATCTGCGGGTCGTCGCGGGGAAACTCGGTGCCGAGGACACCTACGGACCCACCCCGATGGCGATCTGGTTCGGGGAGGAAGGCGTCACCGTACCCGACCCGTTCTTCGGTGGCGACGGGCCCGACCGCACCGGCTGCCGACTGTGCGGTGCGTGCCTGATCGGATGCCCTTACGGCAGCAAGAACACCCTGGACCTGAACTACCTGTGGCTGGCCGAGCGCCGCGGCGTCGAAATCCGTCCGGAGCAGCACGTCACGTCGGTGACCGCGCTCGACGAGGGGTACGAGGTGCACCTGTCGAGCGGTGAACGGTTGCGCGCACCCGAGGTGGTGCTCGCTGCGGGTGTGCTCGGAACCGTGGAACTGCTGTTCCGGTCCCGCGAGAACGGTGGCCTTCCGAACGTCTCCGCGCGGCTCGGCGAGCGTGTGCGCACGAACTCGGAGGCGATCACCGCTGTCCTCGCCGACGACGTCGATGCCGATCTCACTCGCGGACCGACCATTTCGAGCGAGTTCTACCCGGACGAACGCACCCACGTGACCCAGAACCGATACGTCGGCGGCTGGCACATGCGGTTCCAGGTCGGGCCGCTCGTCGACGGCGCCGATCCACGCCGGCGCCGACGGGACGCCGCGGCGATCCTGCGGCGACATCCTCTGCAGCAGCTGCGAACCATGTTCGCGCGCAACTTCATCGAACGACTCAGCGTGTTCACGGTGATGCAGGACGTGGAAAGCGAGATCCGGCTCGACTACGCGCGGTCGCCGATCCGGCCGTGGCGGAAAGTGCTTCGCTCCCACGGTGTCGAGGACCGGCAGGCACCGAGCTATCTGCCTCAGGCCAATGCGGTCGCCCGCGCGTTCGCCGAATCGATCGGCGGTCGTCCCCTGAACCTCCTGCTCGAAAGCATCGGCGGCAAGTCCATCACCGCGCACATCCTCGGCGGCGCGGCGATCGGCGCCGACGCGGCGCACGGCGTCGTCGACACCGACCACGAGGTGTTCGGGCATCCGGGCCTGTACGTGGTGGACGGCTCGGCGATCCCCGCGAACGTGGGCGTGAACCCGAGCCTGACGATCGCCGCCATGGCCGAACGCTTCGCCGCGCGGTACGCGGCACGCAAGGGAACGAAGGAGACGGCGTGAACACAGGGGAGACCGACGCGATCCGGAGTCTGCCCGGGTCGATCCGCGGACTGCGCGAACGGTTCCGGTCGCTGTCGTCGGACGCGACGATGACGCCGGGAACCTACCGCGCCGTCTTCGTCGGACCGGCCCTGCTGCGCGTCGTGGCACCGCGCGCGATCGCTCTCGGCGGCATGCCGCGCTGGTACGGCAAGCGCGTCGCCGCCGACGGCACCGCGGCCAATCTGCTCGCCGCCGACGACGGGACGCTCCACGAGGACCTGCCCATCCGGGTCGAGACCGAGCCGTCCTGGCTCGACGGCCGGCCCGCGGTGGTGGTCTCCTACGGATCCGACGGCCCGATTCCGTGGCGGTGGGTACGCGACGAATTCCGTGCCCTCGACGAACGGACGATGCTCGGGCTGACGTTCGCCGTGGCACCGTGGTCCCGGGTGGTGGCGTCGCCGTTCGTGCTCGTCCGCGACGATTCGCGGTCCTGAGCCCGCGATCCCTGCCTGCCCGCCCTTCTTTTCCGAGCGAATGTATCGCTCGTCTCCTTCAATCGATCGAACGATACATTCGCTCGGAAGAAGGGGAGGGGTGGCCGGACACCGGCCGGGTGCCCGTGCCGGTCAGTCGACGAGCGCGACCGAGGTGACCCGGTGCAGCACGAAGCTGCGCACCGTGCCGGCGGCCGGATCGAACGCTTCGAGCGTGCCGCCGCTCACCGCGACCGGGTCGACGATGCGCCGGGTCGCGACGCCCTGCGCGTCGACGTATCCCAGGTTGACGCTGCGCTTGCTGTGCACAGCGAGTTGCAGCAGCGCCATCGTGGCGGCACCGCCGGACCGGCTTCCGTCCGCCTGCACGGACTTCGACGCCGACGTGGTCGCGGCACGGTCACCGGCGCGCAGCGTGCGGACCAGCGTGTCGAGTTGATCGGCGGTCGGCGGGACCGGACCGGTATAGCGGGCGCGCGTGCGCGGCACCGCCAGCCGGGCACCGGGCGGCCGCAGATCGAGAACCGCCCCCGAGGAATCCTCGCCGGCGGGAGCGAAACCCGCCGCCCGCAGTTCCTGCAGAACCTCGGCCAGCGGGGCCTGGGAGATCGCGACGGTCGGTGCCAGCGCCCGCAGCGCCAGGGTGGCGGCGACCGGCGCGGCGAGGACCTCGGCGAGCAGCGCCGGGTCGTCGGACCGCACGAACGACGACGCGATGCCGGTGCGCAGTCGCCCGTGCCGTCGCGCGACGTCGTCGATGAGATAGGTCAGGGACTGCGGCACCGGTGTCCGCGAATGCGTCGCGAACAGCGCGTGCAGATCTCCAGCCCCGGTGCCGGCGTCCAGCGCCCGCCGCACGCTGGCCTCGCTGATGCGGTACACCGTGGCCGCACCGGCCGATTCGACGTCGGCGACGAGCGCGATGCGCGCGGCGAGGTCGGGCACGAGCGGCCCGGGCGCGACGACGGTGAGATCCGCCTGCACGAGGACGTAGTCCACCGGCTCCGGCAGTGCGGCTTCCATCTCGGCTTCGGCGTCGCCGCCGTGCAACAGCGCCTTGCCCGGGGATGCGATCGACCCGTGCGCGACGACGGCGAGCACGGTGGCCTCCCGCAGCATTTCGGCGACCGCGTCGCCCCCGAGCCGCCCCGCCCACCGCGGTCGACGCCAGGCGAGTGCCGCGCGGATCTCCCCGACGCCGGGCGCGGAGCCGGGGGTTTCGGCGAGATATTCGAGCAGGAGCCGCCGGTCGCGAACCGCGGGCGGGGACTGCACCTCGTCGGACAGCGCGGCGATCGGCTTGTCGTTCTGATCGCGGCGGCCGACGAGCCAGGGCCGCCGCGGTGAGTCGAGCCACGCGCCGGCGAGCACCGCCCACCGATGCCCGTTGGGGGCCTTCGCCCAGCCGTCTGCGGAGGTCGTCGGAGCCCAGTAGTCGTCGACGTCGGTGGGTGGCGGCGGGTCCGGCAGGCCCCGCGCGATCAGTCCGGCCGCGGCGAGCACCTCGACGAGCAGCGCCGCATGGGTTTCGTCGATGCCCACGGTTTTTGCGAGTCTGCGCACCTCGCGTACCCCGAGTCCCCCGGATTTGAGCGCGGGGGCGGGGGCGGTGCCGAGTGCGTCGATCAGTTCCTCGGCGTGCCGCAGCAGTTCGAGGGCGGCACCCGCGGCGGTCGAGTTGATATCGGCGACGGTGTGGGTGGCCGGCGCCGCGGGCGGCGGCTTGAGCGCGGCCGGATCGAACGGTGCCTCGCCTCGCAGATACTGGCCCACCCGGTGGGGGAGTTCGACGGTCTCGTCGTCGAGGCGGATCAGCAGCCCGGCCGCGATCAGCTGCTGTACCGGCCGGTCGGCGGGTGTGTCCGCGGCGGCGTCCTTGGTCCGGCCGACGGGGGAGGTGCGGGCCAGGGTGTCGAGGATGCCGCGGCGGGCGGCGTCGAGGTCGTCGATCATCGCCGCGAGCTCGGCGTCGTCCGGCAGATCCGATGCGGTGCTGCGGGCGATGCGCCAGGGCACGGTCTCGGTGGCCGCCGGCACCAGGGACAGTTCGTCGGCGGGACCCCACACGAGCAGCAGGGTGCGCAGACGGTCCAGGGTGCGGTCGACGTTCTTCGCGGTGGTGC